>NZ_JAMYOY010000012.1:0-181990 GCF_040320115.1 Mesorhizobium sp. M0802 | reverse complement strand
GCCGCCAGCGGCGCACCGCCCTCGTTCGTGAGGCGTATATAGTCGCCACCAACCAGAACTGTCAACAGTCATCGACGATGTTTTTGAACTTTTTGCGACAGAAATTCTGGCGCCGGCGGACTGCCCCAGGGGAACATTGGCGTTGCCAAAAAGGAGCCCTATTGCCGCCGCATTGCCGTTCGACACCGAGGCCAACAAAGAAGGGCTCGGCGCGGCCCGCGAGGTGCCTTCCTATAAGAGCCAAAGCGGGGTCTGCGCATCACGGTTCGGAGCCTCCTGTAAGAGGATAAAGACGCCTCTCTACAAGGGGCTGTAAAACAGAGCGTGTGAGCGGGGATTTCGCCGCTTCGTTGACTTCACCCGCCGTGACAGGCAAATGTCATGGCCCAACAGAAGCGAAAAGCCGTTCCGCCCGGGGAAGAAGCAGCCTTTCTGGATGCCAGACACGGAAGATGTCATAGCCGAACTCGGCAATGAGCCGCCGCTGATCGCGGATGGCCGCAGCGGCCCGCCCGACCGGCGCGAGGTTTCAGCGCGCTGGCTGTCGGGCACCTTTCTTACCGGCGTGACCTCGAGTGTGCTGATGGGCGTGGCGTTGTTTGCCGCCCTTGACGGCCGCCAGCAGCTGGCAACCCCGCCCGAAATCGCCGAACTGGCCCAGCTCGAAAGCGGCGGCGATTCCGGCGAGGTCGCCAAGACCACCAGGCTGGTGGCGCCGCGCCAGATCGCCAAGGCCAAGGACCGCAGGCGCATGGAAGTGTCGATGGTGACCAAGGTCGGTGACCGCGACGTTATCCACACCATGCCGTTCGTGCAGATCAAGATGGCGCTGGCCGCCGGCCACACCACCAACCGCGCCTATCCGCCTTTCGACCCGATGCAGGTGTTCGGCGACGATGGCGACTCGACCCCGGCGCAGCCGGCGACGGCCTCCGCGGTTGGCGGCCAGATCTACGGCGCCAAGGTCGAAAGCGAGATGAGCCTCAAGACGGTCGATTTCCCGGTCGAGACGGCCTCCTTCGACGAAAAAAGCGACCTGTCCGCCGACGAGGTGGAAAAAGTGGTGCGCGAGGCCGGCACCGACCTCAGCGACGGCGCCGTGCAGGTCGCCTCCCTGCATTATGTCGACCCGCAGCGATTCGGCGATGCCTTCGCCGAATCGATGGCCGGCTCCTACGACGTCAAGATCGTGCCGGAAAACGTCTCGGTGGCGCCGCGCGTCGCGCTCGACGACCAGACCCCGGCTTTCGCCGAGGAAATCATTCCCTTCACCAGGGACCGCGACATTGCCGAGGCCTTCGCCGATTCGGGCTATACGGGCGATGACGCCACCGGCATGGCGGAGGCGATCGGTAAGCTGCTCAACGCACCGGCGCTGAAGGCCGGAACCGTGCTGCGGGTCGGGCTCGAGGTACATGGCGACGCCGCCAAGGTCGTTCGCACCAGCGTCTATGACAAGACAACGCACATCGTCACCATCGCGCTCGACGACCGCGGCCAGTATGTGCCGGCGCAGGAACCTGAGCCGAACCCCGAATTGCTGACCGCGTTCGACGATTCGTCGGCACCGGTGGTGGTGCGCGGCAATCTGCCGAACGTTTATGACGGCATCTACCGCGCCGCCTATTCCTACGGCATGTCGAAGAAGCTGACCCAGCAATTGGTCAAGCTCCTGGCCTCCGGCGTCGACTTCCAGTCCAGGCTCAATCCATCGGACCGCATCGACGTGCTGTTCTCGCAGCCGGACGGCGACGACCAGGCCTCCGACGAATCGGAACTGCTCTATGTCTCGTCGACCTTCGGCGGCCAGACACGCAATTTCTACCGCTTCCAGATGCAGGACGGCTCGACCGACTATTTCGACGAGGACGGATCGAGCGCCGAGCAGTTCCTGCTGCGCAATCCCCTGCCGGCCGGGAAATTCCGCTCCGGCTTCGGCGCCCGCCGGCATCCGATCCTCGGTTATGTCCGCATGCATACCGGCGTCGACTGGGCGGCGCCGATCGGAACGCCGATCATCGCCGCCGGCAACGGCACCATCGAAAAGGCCGGTTGGGCCGGCGGCTACGGCAAGCAGATCATCATCCGCCATGCCAATGGCTACGAGACCTCCTATAATCACCAGAGCGCCTTTGCCAAAGGCATCGAACCGGGCGTTCATGTCCGCCAGGGCCAGACCATCGGCTTCCTCGGTCAGACCGGCCTCTCCACCGGTCCGCATCTTCACTACGAGCTGATCGTCAACGGCACCAAGGTCGACCCGATGCGCGTGCGCCTGCCGGTCGGCAAGGTGCTGAAGGGCGACGACCTGGTCGCTTTCAAGCGCGAGCGCGAGCGCATCGATGAACTGCTCAAGCAGGAAGACAGCAATCCGCTGAAGGTCGCGAGCGCCAAGATCGAAGGCTAATGCATGTCGCCCAGAAGTGTGCCGCGGTTCTGGGACAACGACATGCCTCAAAACAAACACTTAAAGCGCGTCGTATGAATCCGTTTCAGCGCGACGCGCTTTAAGCCGTCACACTCGACGCTGGCGAATCATAATCGCCCCATCAGAGCATTCCGAATCGGGTCGGCTCCGAATCAGGTCGACTGCTCCTCTTCGGCTCGTGACCAAGGCAGCTTTTGCCCCGAAACGGTGGCCCAGGCGATAATAGCGGCAAGCAGGCAAAGCACGGCCGTCACTGTCGACACGGCCGCGAACGCCGCATCGCTGGCGGCGAGCCGTGTTGCATCAAGGTCTGGCGCCAGGCCGGCCAATGCCGGTTCGCCGAATCCCGGAATGCCCGGCCTAGCGCTGGTATCGAGCATCGTCGAATAGACCCAGGCCGCGAGCGAGCCCATCGCCGCCACAGCAATCAGCCCGCCAATGCGCGAAACCGCATTGTTGATGCCGGAAGCGGCGCCGGTATCCTTGTCCTCGACCGCGGTCATGACCGCCGTCGACAGCGGCGACACCACCAGCGCCATGCCGAGCCCCATCACGGCCATCAGCGGAAAGATACTGGTCCAGAAATTGTGCATGCCGGCATGAGTGAGCAAAGCCAGCCCGGCAAAGGCGATGGCAACCACCAGGCAGCCGCTGGCGATCGGAAAACGCGGACCGATGCGATCCGACCACTGGCCGACGAGACCCGACAGCAGCGCGATCGACGCCGACAGCGGCAGGAAGATGAAACCGACCTCTTTGGTGCTCAGCCCCCATCCGGCGATCAACAGCATCGGCAGGTAGAACAGATTGGCCGACAGGGCGAAATACAGGAAGAAGGTGGCGAGGTTGGCGCCGGCAAAGGCGCCGATCCGAAACAGCTTGAGATCGATCATCGGCTCGCGCTGCCGAAGCTCGAAGACGATGAAGATGATAAGCAGCACGGCGCCTGCGGCGATGCTCGGCCCCGACATCAGCCCGCTGCCTTCGGCGCTCATCGAGGTCAGTCCGTAGGCAAGCGCCCCGAAGGCAAGCGTGGCGAGAGCGGCGCCGCCGAGATCGAGGCTTCGCTTCTCCGTCGGCGCGTCGGCGGGAATCTTGGCCAGCAGGAGATAGATCGAGATCAGCCCGAGCGGCAGGTTGACGGCGAAGATCGCCCGCCAGATACCGCCGCCAAAGGCCGACAGAACGAAGCCGCCGAGCACCGGACCGAGCGCAGTCGTCAGCGCCGAGGCGGCGGCCCAGATGCCGATCGACCGGCCGCGCTCCTTCTTCGGATAGGCCTTGGCGATGATGGCGAGGCTGCCCGGCACCATGATCGCCGCACCAATGCCCTGAATGGCGCGAAAGGCGATGAGCACCAGCGCATTCGGCGCCACCGCGCAGGCCAGCGAAGCGACGATGAACAGCGCAATGCCGGCAACGAAGGCGCGCCTGAGGCCAAACCGGTCGCCGGCGGCGCCGCCGGCCAGAATCAGCGCCGACAGCGTCAGCGCATAGGCGTTGGAAATCCACTGGACCTCGGCCAGGCTGGCGCCGAGGTCGACGCGCATTGCCGGCATGGCAATGGCCAGGATCGACCCGTCGATGAAGCCGAGCGCTGACGCCAGGATCGCCGCTACCAGCACGAACTTGCGCTGCGACTGCGGGCAAAATGTACCGTTGGAAAGCGACCTGGTCAGGGGAACGGCTGCGGCTTCGCTCGGAGACTTCATGAGCGTCTGCTTAGACTTGTTGCGGGCCGGCAACAACCAGCCAGCACACTGCGCTCATGAATCCAGCTTTGGATATCGGCCTGCCTTATGGGCAGGCCGATATCACTGCGCTGGAGCGCTCACTTGCTCCGCAACATCATCGGCCGAGGGACCGCCGACGAACTCGACGGTGACGCCCGGCGACACCAGCTTGGCCAGTTCACGCGCATCCCAATTTGTCAGGCGCACGCAGCCATGGCTTTCGGTCTTGCCGATCTTGGAGGGATCGGGCGTGCCGTGAATGCCATAGGTCGGCTTGTCCAGCGCGATCCACACCGAGCCGACCGGGCCGTTCGGACCCGGCGGGATGGTCAGGATCTTGTCGTTCTGGCCCTGCTTGAAATTGATGCTGGGGTTGTAGGTGTAGTTCGGATCGAGCGCGACGCGCGACACAGTATGAGTGCCGGTCGGCGAGGGCGTGTCGGCTGAACCAATGGTGGCCGGATAGGCCGCGACCAGCTTGCCACCGGCGTCATAGGCGAACACCTGCTTCTTGTCCTTGTCGGCGACGATGCGGGCAACCGGCGTCGCCACCAGCCTGCCGAAATTGGCGACCTTGATGATGGTGCCGGGACGGCTGAAGTCGGCCTCGGGATTGAGCCCCTTCAGGTAGTTCTCGTCCATGTGGAACCGTTCGGCCAAGGCTTCGGTGACGGAGGTGTAAGCCATGCGGTCGAGCTGTGCCTTCTGGCTGTAATCCTCCGGTATCGAGGCGACATAAGGCCCGGCCGCGTCCTCGGGCGTGATCGTATAATTGGCGAAAGCATCGCCACCGGTTTGCGCCAGCGCAGCCTGGATGCCGACCGCGTCGGTCGAGCGCAGATTGCTGCCGGTGATCTGGTTATAGGCGGCAAGCGCCTTGTCGACATTGGAGCCGAAGCGCCCGTCGACGACGCCGGGTGAAGCGCCGGCGCGGTCGAGCAGCACCTGCAAGGCGGCTACATCCTGGCGTGCGCCGAGTGAAAGCGAGGGATCGACCACGGTCTTGCCACCGGCTTTCGGCGGCAGCGCGGCCTGGTCGGCGGGCGCCGCCGGTTCGGCGGGATCGATAGAGGCTTCGTTCAGCGGCTGGCGCTTGACGGGCCGCGGTTCAGCGGATTTCGGCGCTTCCGGATAGGTGTCGCTGTCATTGGCATCATCCTGCGGAGCGGCCCCCAGGAATCTGTCGCTTTCAGGATCGTATTCATCAACCGGCGGGCCGGGGATTCGTCCCTGATCGTCCAGTTGCCTGCGGCGGAAACGCGCCATGTCTTCGGGATCGTCGAGATAGTAGCGGTCGTCGTCTTCGACCGGTGCGCGTCCAAGCTCACGTGCCCGCATTTCCCGGCGCAGCGCGCGGCGGTCGAGCCTGGTCTGCGGCGGCTGGATGGCGATGACCTTGCCGGTCTCGGCATCGACGATGACGCGGTTGCCCCTGGCGTCGTAATAGATGTCGAGATTGCCGTCCTGGGCAAGCACAATGCCGCCGCTATCGGCGGCGCGGACGGCCGGCAGTGCGTTGTCCACAGTCGGCGATGCCATGGCGCTGGACGTGAGCAGCCCGGCGGCGAGCACCGAAAAGGCAAGGATCGTGCGGAACATGGTGGTCAAACTCTCCGGTACTTACAGCGCCGCGCGTCCGTTTGGACGCGCAAAGGACGCTGTAACACTTCATGTCTGCGCATGATCCTTTCCGAAAATCGAATTTCGATTTTCGGGGTCATGCGTAATTGCCGCCGCCCGGCAGTGTTCCCACCAGAACGTTCTCGCCACCGTTTGGATGCGCAAGGAACGCCCTGATCGTCAAAAGCCTGCAGGCAAACCCCTTCGCCAGCAAACCACAACATAAGCTTTCCAACATGAACCGGGCATGAAGATGGCGGATTACTGGTTGCTACAGGCCCAATTCCTTGCGCGTCTGCTTCGTCAGCTTGAGGACGACGAGGCGGTGGCTTTCGCCGAGATAGTCCTTCAGCGCATCATCATCCATGCTCTGGCTTGTCTGACGCTGGATCCATTTCATGCCGCGCGAGGCGAGATAGGGCGCCGGCCGGCAGCCGGGCTGATCCTTCAGCACGTCATAAGCCATTTCAGAGCATTTGAAGGTGACGAAGACGCCACCCTCCCGGTCATGGCCGGCGATGGTGAAGACCTTGCCACCGACTTTCCAGACATCGGCCCCGCCCCACTGCACGACGTGCGTCGTCTGCGGCAGCGAGGCGCAGAAGCTGTTGTAGTCGTCCAGCGTCACCTGCACCCCCGCCAAAGGATTGTTGTTTCATAACAAAACGCCGCGCGTCCGGTCGGACGCGCGGCGTTGGATCAGGCTGCCGCGTCGGTCGGCACCACAGTGGGCCTGGACCGGAAATTCAACCGGTCGGAGCCGGCGGTGACCTTGACGGTCGAGCCGTCGAGTATCTCGCCAAGCAGGATTTTTTCCGCCAGCGGATCTTGCAGGTCCTTCTGCATCACCCGCTTCAGCGGCCGCGCGCCATAGGCCGGGTCGTAGCCCTTCGCCGCCAGCCAGTCGATCGAATCCTGGTCGAGCGACAGTGTGATCTTGCGGTCGGCGAGCAGGCTTTCCAGCCGCTTGAGCTGGATCTCGACGATGCGGCCCATATCCTGCCGGCGCAGCCGGTGGAACAGGATCACCTCGTCGACGCGGTTGAGGAACTCCGGCCTGAACGAGGCTCTCACCACGCTCATAACCTCGTCGCGCACGGCATCGACGTCCTGCTCTTCGCCGAGATTGACCAGATATTCGGCGCCGAGGTTCGACGTCATGACGATCAGCGTGTTGCGGAAGTCGACCGTGCGGCCCTGCCCGTCGGTCAGCCGCCCGTCGTCGAGCACCTGCAACAGCACGTTGAAGACATCCGGATGCGCCTTCTCGATTTCGTCGAACAGCACGACCTGATAGGGCCGGCGCCGCACCGCTTCGGTCAGCGCACCGCCTTCCTCATAGCCGACATAGCCGGGAGGCGCGCCAATCAGCCGGGCGACCGAGTGCTTCTCCATGTATTCCGACATGTCGATTCGCACCATGGCGCTCTCGTCGTCGAACAGGAAATTGGCCAGCGCCTTGGTCAGTTCGGTCTTGCCGACGCCGGTCGGTCCGAGGAACATGAACGAGCCGATCGGCCGGTTCGGATCCTGCAGCCCGGCCCGGGCACGACGCACGGCCTTGGACACCGCCTGTACCGCTTCGCCCTGGCCGACGACTCGCTTGCCGATCTCGTCTTCCATGCGCAGCAGCTTGTCGCGCTCGCCCTGCAGCATCTTGTCGACTGGAATGCCGGTCCAACGCGACACGATATGGGCGACGTGGTCGGGCGTGACCACCTCTTCGACCATGCCGGCCTTGCCGTCCTGGGCTTCGGCTTCCTTCAGCTTCTTTTCCAGTTCCGGGATCTTGCCATAGGCAAGCTCGCCGGCGCGCTGGAATTCACCCTTGCGCTGGGCAATGGCGAGGTCGTTGCGGGCCGCGTCGAGCTGCTTCTTGAGGTCAGCGGCGAGGCCAAGCTTCTGCTTTTCCGACTGCCATTTGGCGGTGATCTCGGTCGATTCCTCCTCGAGGCCGACGAGTTCCTTTTCGAGACGCGCGAGCCGGTCCTTTGACGCCTCGTCCTTCTCGACCTTCAGTGCCTCGCGCTCGATCTTGAGCTGCATGATGCGGCGATCGATCTCGTCCAGCGCCTCGGGCTTGGAATCGACCTGCATCCTCAGCCGCGACGCGGCTTCGTCGACAAGGTCGATCGCCTTGTCCGGCAGGAAACGGTCGGCGATGTAGCGGTTGGACAAGGTCGCCGCCGCGACCAGCGCCGAATCCGAGATGCGCACCTTGTGGTGCTGCTCGTACTTCTCCTTCAGGCCACGCAGGATCGACACGGTATCTTCCACCGACGGCTCGTTGACGAAGACCGGCTGGAACCGGCGGGCAAGGGCCGCGTCCTTCTCGACATGCTTCCTGTATTCATCGAGCGTGGTCGCGCCGACGCAGTGCAGTTCGCCGCGCGCCAGCGCCGGCTTCAACAGGTTCGAAGCGTCCATGGCGCCATCGGCCTTGCCGGCGCCGACCAGCGTGTGCATCTCGTCGATGAACAGGATGATGCCGCCGGCCGCCGAGGTGACTTCGTTGAGCACGGCCTTCAGCCGCTCCTCGAACTCGCCGCGATATTTGGCGCCGGCAATCAGCGCGCCCATGTCGAGCGCCATCAACTGCTTGTCCTTCAGCGATTCGGGCACGTCGCCATTGACGATGCGCAGCGCCAGACCTTCTGCGATCGCCGTTTTGCCGACGCCCGGCTCGCCGATCAGCACCGGGTTGTTCTTGGTACGCCGCGACAGCACCTGGATGGTGCGGCGGATCTCGTCGTCACGGCCGATCACAGGGTCGAGCTTGCCGGCGCGGGCATCGGCGGTGAGGTCGCGCGCGTATTTCTTCAGCGCGTCATAGCCCTGCTCGGCGCTCGCCGAATCGGCGGTACGGCCCTTGCGGACGTCGTTGATCACCTGGTTCAGCGCCTGCGCTGTGACGCCGGCCTTGGACAGGATATCGGCCGTCTTGGCCGACTTCTCCATCGCCAGCGCCTGCAGCAGCCGCTCGACCGTGACAAAACTGTCGCCGGCTTTCTTGGCCAATTCCTCGGCGGTCGAAAACACCTTGGCCAGCGGCTGCGCCAGATAAAGCTGGCCGTTGCCGCCTTCCACCTTGGGCATGGCCTCAAGGGCGGTCTCGACGCCAAGCTTGACGTCGCGCACGTTGCCGCCGGCGCGCTCGATCAGCGAGGCGGCCAGCCCCTCGTCGTCATCGACGAGGACCTTCAGCATATGTTCGGGAGTGAATTGCTGGTGATTGCGCGAGAGCGCCATGGTCTGGGCGGACTGAATGAATCCGCGGACGCGCTCGGAGTATTTCTCGAGGTTCATATCTGTCTCCTTCCATCACCGGCCCGCTTTGCGGCACCGGATCAGATTGCGGTGACGGACCCGCCCATCCGAGCCGGGTCCAGTTCACGCCAGATATGGGGCGCAAGCCATTGCCGCTCAAGACGTCCGGCTGATGATATTCCATGGCCGAGCAAACGAAAACGGCGGAGATTTCTCTCCGCCGTTTCATCGACTTATGTCTTGTGGGTCAGTTGTTGGCGTCGACGGCGAACGGGTCGCCGGCAGGGCTTTCGGCCGGCGCCGCATCCACCACGTCAATAGCGGCAGCGGTCTCGCCGGCGCCATCCACCACCTGGCCACCACCAGACTGTTCGTCACCGACCTGATCGGCATTGTTGCGCGGGCGGCGCGGACGCCGCGGGCGACGGGCAGCGCCGCTCTCGGCGGCTGCCTCATTGAGTTCGGCCCGGGCGGCAAGAGCCGCCGGCGACAGGTTTTCGTACAGCGGCGCCGGCTCGGAGAAACCGCTCTCGGCTTCGGGCTCAACCGCCGAAACGGTTTCCGCCTGTGCCGGGGTTTCGGTGAAGCGCTGCTGGTCGCCGCGCTGGCCGTTCTGCTCGCCACGCTGGGCAAAGTCGCCACGCTGGTCGTTCTGGCCATAGCCGCCATTGGGGCGGCGGTCACGGTTGCGGCCATTGTTGTCGCGGCCGTTGTTGTTGCGGCCATTATTGTCACGGCCACTGTTGTTCTCGCGGCCGTTTTCCTGACCGTATGCGAGTTCGGCCGGCGTGCCCTCAATCGTCGGCTGCGGACCGTTGCCGTGGTTCGCCATCGGCGCTTGAGTCTCGCCGCCATTGCCGCTGCCGGCATTGTCAAAATCGTCGCGATCTTCATCGTCGTCGAATTCGTCGCGGTTCTGCGGGGCATTCTGGATCGGCATCTGCGCCTGTGCGGCGGCAATGATGCGGTTGTAGTGCTCGGCGTGCTGGAGGTAATTTTCCGCCATAACCCGGTCGCCGGAGCTTTGCGCATCACGGGCCAGAGTGGCGTATTTTTCGGCGATCTGCTGAGCCGATCCACGGATTTTCACGTCCGGGCCGTTGCTCTCGTAGTTGCGCGTCAGGGGATTTGGGCCCTTGCGGTTGTTGTTGTTGTTATTGTTGCCACCGCCGCCGCCATTGTTGTTGCGACCGCGCATGCGCCTGTTCTGCTGTTGTGGCCTCATAAGACTCTCTTCATTTTGAAATTTTCGAAAAACGTTTCACGAACGGAGGCGCTCATGCAGCCAGCCGTTTCGTTTCTTCACCGGCGTTCGCCCGCATCAATTGCGTTGGCGCCACGTGTCATCCTGTTCCGGTTACATCACTTGCCGGACGATTCCCGCACGAAGCTTGGGCGTCGTTTGCGCAAGAAGGCAGCTATTTCCAAGGAAAACCGAATCGCTAAGAGCACTGCCTGCTTCGTCTCATCCGGTTAGGGCGAACCCTAGCCGCATTCCCCGGCATTGCCAAGCGCTTTTTTGCACTGCGTCAAGGCTTTCCCTGTTCAAACATAAGAACCCTGTCGTTTCCGCCAAGATCGACAAATGCCCCGGCCAGCCTGTAGCCGGCTGCCGCGAATATGTCTTTGACCTCATTGCGCTGCGTGTGACCGATCTCGACCGCTATCTTGCCTTCTGCTTCCAGAAACTTTGCCGCCTCGGCGGCGATGATCCTGTAGGGGCCAAGACCGTCCACACCGCCATCAAGGGCTCTGTGCGGATCGAAATCGCGGACCTCGTCCTGCAGATTTCCAATGTCTCTAGACGATATATAGGGAGGGTTTACGGCAATTACATGGTATCGGCCCGAAACTTTTTCGAACCAGTCAGACTGCAGCCCCACGAACCGGCCGGCGAGTCCGAGTTGCTCGGCATTGCGTATCGCGGTTGCCAGCGCGTCTTGTGAAATATCGACCCCGGTGGCGGTCGCGGCCGGAACCGCGCTGAGCAGCGCCAGCGCAATCGCGCCGGTACCGGTGCCGAGATCGAGGATACGGCATTCCCCCAGCCTTTCGGCCGTCGCGCCGGCAAAAGGCAGGATCGCCTCGACCAGCGTTTCGGTGTCCGGCCGCGGCTCCAGCGTTTCCGGCGACAGCGACAGCCGCAGGCCGTAAAACTCGCGAAACCCGAGGATGCGGTGCACCGGTTCGCCGGCCATGCGGCGCTGCAGAGCAGCGCCGATTGCGGCAACCGCACCCGCATCGACCGTCCGTTGCGGGTCGGCGATGGCCTGCGTACGGTCCGTGCCGGAAAAATGTTCGACGATCAGCCTGGCATCCAGCGCCGAGTCGGAAAGGCCGGCCGCGGCAAGCCGCTCCCGCGCCACCCGCAACAACGGCCCGAGCGCGCCGGGCAACATGTCAGCCATCGAGGCCAATATCGGCGAGCAGCTTCGACTGATGGTCGGCAATCAGCGCATTGATGACCTCATCGAGCTCGCCCATCATCACCCGGTCGAGCTTGTAGAGCGTCAGGTTGATACGATGGTCGGTAAGGCGGCCCTGCGGGAAATTGTAGGTGCGGATGCGCTCCGAACGGTCGCCCGAACCAACCTGCGATTTGCGTGACTCCGAGCGCTCCTCGTCCGCCTTGCTGCGCTCGAGGTCGTAAAGCCGCGCACGCAGAATCTGCATGGCTTTCGCCCGGTTCTGATGCTGCGACTTCTCCGCCTGCACCACCATGATGCCGGTCGGCAAATGGGTGATGCGCACGGCCGAATCGGTGGTGTTGACGTGCTGGCCGCCCGAACCCGAGGCGCGCATCGTGTCGATGCGGATGTCTTCGGCGCGGACGTCGATGTCGACCTCTTCGGCTTCCGGCAGAACGGCCACCGTCGCCGCCGAGGTGTGGATGCGCCCGCTGGCCTCGGTCGCCGGCACGCGCTGCACGCGGTGCACGCCGGATTCGAATTTCAGATGGGCAAAGACGCCCCTACCGGAAATGGTGGCGATGATTTCCTTGAAGCCGCCGGCATCGCCGTCGCTGGCCGACACCGTCTCGAAGCGCCAGCCGCGTTCGGCGGCATAGCGCTCATACATGCGAAACAGGTCGCCGGCGAACAATGCCGCCTCGTCGCCGCCGGTGCCGGCGCGGATTTCAAGGATGGCGTTCTTGTCGTCGGCCGCGTCCTTGGGCAACAGCAGGATCTGGATGTCCTTCTGCAGCTCTTCGATTCGCGCTTCGACGCCCGGCAAATCTGCCTCCGCCAGGGCCCGCATCTCTGCGTCGGTGCCCTTGTCGGCAAGCATCGCCTCGAGGTCGGCTTGCTCGCGCTCTACTGAGCGCAGTTCCCTGACCTTGGCCACCATGTCCTGCAGCTCGGCATATTCGGAAGCCATCTTCACATAGGCATCGGCCGCCGGGCCGGCCGACATCTGCGCTTCGAGCATCTCGAAACGCTTGACGACCTGATCCATACGCTCGCGGGGAAGATTGACCATGGCTAATGCTATAGCGGGATGGAGCGGTCGTCGGCGAAGGCCTGCAGCAGCGCCCGCATCGGCAGCCCTTGAGCTGGCGCCATCAGATTGTCGGCAAAGAAAGCCTCCAATTCCTCCAGTGGCAGTTCGGTCAACATCGCCTTGACCGGGCCGATCGAGGCTGGAGACATCGAGATCGAGCGGTAGCCGAGGCCGATCAGCGCCATGGCGGAAATGGGTTTTCCGGCAAGCTCGCCGCACAGCGTCACCGGCGTGTGGTTGCGAACCCCGGCGTCGGCGATCTGCTTCAGAACCCGCAGGAACGGCGTCGACAGCGTGTCGAAGCGGTCGGAGAGCTGCGTGTTCCCCCGATCGACCGCCATGACGAACTGGAACAGGTCGTTGGAGCCGACCGAGACGAAATCGACCGCCTTCATCAACTCGTCGAGCTGGAACAGCAGCGACGGCACTTCCAGCATGGCGCCCACCTTGAGGCTGGTCGGCAGATGGTGGGCAAAGCGGGAGAGATGCCGCACTTCGCGGTCGATGATCTCGCGCGCCTGGGCGATTTCGCCGAGCTCGGTCACCATCGGCAGCATCAGCTTCAGTTCGCGCCCGCCGCAGGCCTTCAGCAGAGCGCGGATCTGGGTCCTGAGCAGACCCGGCCGGTCGAGCGTCAGCCGGATCGCGCGCCAGCCGAGCGCAGGGTTTTCTTCCTGGACAGCGCCCTTGAAGTAGGGCAGCACCTTGTCGCCGCCGATGTCGATGGTGCGGAAGGTGACCGGCTTGCCACGCGCCGCGTCCAGCACGTCGCGGTAGAGCCGCTCCTGCGCCTCGGCGCGCGGGAAGGTCGAGGCGACCATGAACTGCAATTCGGTGCGGAACAGGCCGATGCCGCTCGCACCCGCCTCGGCCAGCTGCGGCAGGTCGACGGCCAGGCCCGCATTCATCAGCAGGTCGACCTGGACGCCGTCCTTGGTCACCGACGGCTTCTTGCGCAGTTCCCGGTAGACTTCCTGCCGGCGCGCCCGGAAGCGCACTTTTTCGGCATAGGCAGCTTCGAGGTCGGGCTGCGGCCGCAGATGGATGGTGCCTTCCTCGCCGTCGACGATGATGGCATCGCCGTTTTCCGCCATGGAAACGGCGCCCTTCATCTGGCCGGCGACCGGAATGCCCATGGCGCGCGCTACGATGACGACATGGCTGGTGGCAGCGCCGTCTTCCAGCACCACGCCGCGCAGCTTGTCCCTGGGATAATCAAGCAGTTCGGCCGCGCCCATCGAGCGCGCGACCAGGATGGCATCCTTCGGCAGTGACGCCGCGACGTCGTCAGGCCCGCGCCCCATCAGCTGGCGCAGCAGCCGGTTGGCGAGATCGTCGAAGTCGCTCATCCTCTCGCGCAAATAAGGATCGGTCATGTGCAGCATGCGGGCGCGCATGTCGCTCTGCACCTTTTCCACCGCCGCTTCCGCCGTCAGGCCGTTGCGGATCGCCTCTTCCAGCCGGCGCACCCAGCCGCGGTCGTTGGCAAACATGCGATACGCCTCGAGCACCTCGCGGTGTTCTCCCTCGAAGGCGACATCGCGCCGCTCCAGCATGTCGTCGATGGAAAGCCTGAGCGAACCGAGCGACGTCTCCAGCCGGCGCACCTCTTCCTCACTGTCCTCGTTGAACAGATTGGTGACGACGATGCGTGGCTCATGCAGCACGACATGGCCGAGGCCGACACCCTCGTTGAAGGACAGGCCGGTAAAGCTGACGGGACGGCGCAGGTCGAGTTCGAGGCCGGGCCGGGTCAGGCGCGCGAGATCGCCGGTGGCGATCATCTCGGCGATCACCATGGCGGTCGTTTCCAGCGCCTCGACCTCGTCGTCGCGGTAGTGGCGCATGGTCTTGTTCTGCACCACCAGCACGCCCAGCGTGCGCCCTGCCCTGAGTACGGGCACGCCGAGGAAGGAATTGTAGATCTCTTCGCCGGTCTCCGGCAGGTAGGCGAAGGCCGGATGTTCCTGCGCATTGGAGAGGTTGAGCGGCCGCGCGCTGGCGGCAATGGTGCCGACGAGGCCCTGCCCCAGCCGCAGCTGCGCCAAATGGACGGCGTTCGGGTTCAGACCTTCGGTGGCATAGAGTTCGAGCACCGAATCGGCGCGCAGCACATAGAGCGAGCAGACCTCGGCGACCATGTTGGAGGCGATGTCGCGCACGATCCGGTCGAGCCGCTCCTGCGGCTCCAGCGGCTCCTGCATGAGCTCGCGGAGCCGTTTCAGCAGAACGCGCGGGCCACTGGCCGTATCACGCATCGCGGCTTCTTCTCCAATGGGCATTTTGCCCGCCGCAGTTTCCACTGCCACCGGCGCACACGCAACAACTCAAATCGCTCTCGCTACTGCTTATCCAGACCGTACACGGAATGCAAAGTGCGAACCGCGAGTTCCGTGTAGGGACCGTCGATCAGTATCGAAATCTTGATCTCGGAGGTGGTGATGGCGCGGATGTTGATCGCCTTGTCGGCCAGCGCCTTGAAAGCGGTGGCGGCCACACCGGCATGGCTGCGCATGCCGATGCCGATGACCGAAACCTTCGACATGCCGGCTTCCGACTGCACCACGTCATAGCCGATCGAAGCCTTCAGACGCTCCAGCACGGCCAGCGCCTTGTCCACGTCGCCGGACGGCACGGTGAAGGTCATGTCGGTGAACTTGCCGTCCTCTGAGATGTTCTGGACGATCATGTCGACATTGATGTTGGCCTCGGCCAGCGGGCCGAAAATGCCGGCGGCAACGCCCGGGCGGTCGCCGACGCGGCGCAGAGAAATCTGCGCTTCGTCCTTGGCGTAGGCAATTCCGGTGACGACCTGCTGTTCCACGATCTCTTCCTCGTCGCAAATGAGCGTTCCCGGAGGATTGAGCAAATCCCCCATTCCGGGCGCATCGGGATCGTCGAAGGACGACCGCACGAACGTACGCACCCTGTGCACCATGGCAAGCTCGACCGAGCGCACCTGCAAGACCTTGGCGCCGAGCGAGGCCATTTCGAGCATTTCCTCGAACGAAATCTTGCTGAGCCGCCGCGCCTTCGGCTCGATGCGCGGATCGGTGGTGTAGACGCCGTCGACATCGGTGTAGATGTCGCAGCGGTCGGCCTTGACCGCCGCGGCAATGGCCACCGCGCTTGTGTCGGAGCCGCCGCGGCCGAGCGTGGCGATGCGGTTGTCCGGGCCGATGCCCTGGAAGCCGGCGACGACAGCCACCTGGCCCTCGCCGAAGCGCTTGATCAGGAACGCGCCGTCAATTTCGAGGATGCGCGCCGCGCCATGCGCGTTGTCGGTCTTGATCGGGATCTGCCAGCCCTGCCAGGAGCGGGCATGGACGCCCATATTCTGCAGTGTGATCGCCAGCAGGCCGGCAGTCACCTGCTCGCCCGAGGCGACCACGGCGTCATACTCGCGCGCGTCGTGCATGGGCGAGGCTTCGCGCGTCCAGCCAACCAGTTCATTGGTCTTGCCCGCCATCGCTGAAACCACGACAGCGACCTCATGGCCGGCATCGACCTCGCGTTTGACGTGACGCGCCACATTGCGGATGCGGGCGATGTCGGCGACGGAGGTTCCGCCGAATTTCATCACGATGCGCGCCATGGAAGCGAAATGCCTTTGACTGAAGCCGGCCCAGGACCGAAAGGGGAAGTAAGCGCTCGACAGAAGCCGGCCGCTGAATGCGCGCCTCCTTAGCCAAATGATCACGGTTTCGCAAGGCTGGCGGCGGATGCCGGCTTCAGGATCGCGGCATATTGCGTTCGGCCCCGCCGCCGCTTACCAAATGCTGCCCGCGGGAAACTCCTTTTGGTCCGGCATATCGAATGATTGTTCGCCTTCGACGCGCCATGCGGTGGCAATCGCTGCCGCTGTTCATCGGCTTCGCCGTGCTGGCGTTGATCGTCGGCACACGCGCCGTGCTGGTCGAGACCCAGAGAGCCAATCGTGAGGCCGCGCGCGAGGCGGTCGAGTATCAGGAATTGCTTTCCGGTTTGCTTGCGATGGCTCAGGAGGCCGAGACCAGCCAGCGCGGCTATCTCCTGACCGGCGAGAAATCCTACCTCCAGCCTTATCGGCAGGCGGTCGACGCCATTCCGGGCCAGCTTGCCCGCATCGACGGCATGACCGCGCCGGACGACGAACTCGTGCAGCAGATCAACCACGTCAAGGACGCGCTTTCACAAAACCAGGCCGAATTGGCTGAGACGATTGCACTCTACGATCGCGGCGATGCGGCAAAAGCTCTGGAACTGGTCCGCAGCGGCCAGGGCAAGGCCGCCATGGACCAGATCCGGGCCAGCATGGACACGATCCGGCGCATTGGCGGCGCAGCCATCGCGGCGCGCGACGCTCATACCGACCGGGTCGAAAACTGGCTGCGAATCGGCTCGATAGCGGCGCTGCTGGCGATCTTCCTGCTTGGCGCCTACACGGTTCGCCTTTCGCGCCGCCGGTTCCGCGCAGTGGCGATCGCCCAGGAAGAGCTGATGCGCAAGAACATCGAGCTCGGCAACGAAATCCAGACGCGTGAAAAGGCCGAATCGCAGATCCGCCAGATGCAGAAGATGGAGGCTGTGGGCCAGTTGACCGGCGGTATCGCCCACGATTTCAACAACATGCTGGCGGTGATCATCAGCGCCATGAACCTCGCCCAGCGCAAGCTGACGCGGGGCGAGCACGACATCATGAAATTCGTCGAAGCGGCGACCGATGCGGCGACCCGGGCCGCAAACTTGACGTCACGGCTGCTTGCCTTCTCGCGCCAGCAGCCGCTCGCGCCTCAGGTTGTAGACGCCAATCGTCTGGTCGCCGGCATGTCGGACCTGCTTCGGCGGGCGCTCGGCGAAACCATCCGCATCGAAACCGTGCTGGCTGGCGGCCTGTGGAAGACCCATGCCGATCCGAGCCAGCTCGAAAATGCCATTCTCAATCTGGCGGTCAATGCGCGCGACGCCATGGGCGAGGACGGCAAGATGACCATCGAGACCGCCAACAGCCACCTCGACGAGAGCTACGCCGCCACCCATGCCGAGGTCAAAGCCGGCCAGTATGTGATGATCGCGGTCAGCGACACCGGCGCCGGCATGCCGGCGGACGTCATGGAGCGGGCTTTCGAGCCGTTTTTCACCACCAAGCCGGTCGACAAGGGCACCGGCCTCGGGCTGAGCCAAGTGTTCGGCTTCGTCAAACAGTCCGGCGGACACGTCAAGATTTACTCGGAACCCGGCCAAGGCACCACGATCAGGATCTACCTGCCGCGCTTCTTCGGCCCGGAAGAGGCCGCCATATCTTCGGAACGAGCCGGAAATCCTGCCGTGCCGGTCACCGAAACCATCCTTGTCGTGGAGGACGATCCACGCGTGCGGACTTCCACCACCGATGCCATGCGCGAACTCGGCTACACCGTCATTCATGCCGCAAGCGGCCAGGAAGCGCTGGAAAAGCTGGGCGACAACCCTGGTGTGGCGCTCATGTTCACCGATATCGTCATGCCGGTGATGAATGGCCGCAAGCTCGCGGAGGAGGCGCTGGCGCGCATGCCGAAGCTGAAGGTGATCTTCACCACCGGCTTCACCAGGAACGCCGTCGTCCACAATGGCGTGGTCGACCATGACGTGCATTTCCTGGCCAAGCCCTTCACCATCGAGCAGCTGGCGGCGAAATTGCGCGACGTGCTGGACGCAAAATGACCGAGACCCTGGAAATCGTCACCTTTCGCCTCAAGCCTGGAGCGGAAGCGGGCTTTGCCGCCGCCAACAACCTGGTCGCCGACTGGCTGGCGCGGCAACCTGGTTTCGTAAACCGCTGCCTGGCGCGGCGGGACGATGGCGGATGGGTCGATGTGGTGCGCTGGCGAAGTCGCGAGCAGGCTCTCGCCGCCGCGGGCCGCATCATGGCCGAGATCGGCGATTGCGAAGCGATGCGGGCCATCGATCCCGCGAGTGTTGAGATGGGACATGCGGCGATTGTGATCTCGAGGCCCTAGGTCGACTTGCCAGCAGTCGCATAAAACCGGCCTTGACTTTCTTGCCCCGGCACCCGACTTCCTAGCGTCCGAGGAGACCCGCCCCATGCCAGAGGCCCGACGATCGACAATCGATGCCGGAGAAGTGGAACGCTTTTCCGCGCTTGCCGCCGAATGGTGGAATCCGAACGGCAAATTCCGTCCGCTGCACAAATTCAACCCGGTCCGGCTGGCCTATATCCGGGACCAGGTGGCGGCGCGCTTCGGCCGCGATCCGCGGGCGGCGCGGCCGTTCGAAGGCCTGCGTTTCCTCGATATCGGCTGCGGTGGTGGATTGTTGTGCGAGCCGATGGCAAGGCTTGGAGCCGAAGTGGTCGGCGCCGACGCCTCGGCAACCAACATCGAGGTGGCGAAGCTGCACGCGGCCGAAGGCGGCGTGACGGTGGATTATCGCGCTACGACCGCTGAGGATTTGGCCGATTCCGGCGAGAAATTCGACGTCGTCCTCAACATGGAAGTCGTCGAGCATGTTGCCGATGTCGACCTGTTCATCGGCAAGTGCGGCGAGATGGTCAAGCCCGGCGGCATCATGTTCGTGGCCACCATCAACCGCACGCTGAAGGCACTGGGCCTGGCCATCATCGGCGCCGAATATGTGCTGCGCTGGCTGCCGCGCGGCACCCACCAGTTCGGCAAGCTGGTGCGGCCCGAAGAGCTTGAAAAGGCGCTCGGCAGCGCCGCCATGACCATCATCGACCGCACCGGCGTGACCTACAATCCTCTCGCCGACCGCTGGGCACGTTCCAAGGACATGGACGTCAACTATATGGTGCTGGCGGAAAAACGATCGGTCTGAACGAAAGGGGGCGGCCGTGGACACTATGAGGGCCCGAGAGCTGGCGCTCGATCTTCCCGAAACGGTCGAGCAATCGCATTTCGGCAAGGCTGACTTCCGCGTCCGCAACCGTATCTTCGTCTCGCTGCCCGAAGCCGACCGTGCTGTCGTCAAGCTCGACCGCGACCAGCAAGAGATGATGGCCGCGGCTGAGCCATCGGTTTTCAGGCCCGTGACAGGCGGCTGGGGCCAAAAGGGATGGACGTCGATTATGCTCGAAGCCTGCGACGAACAGACATTCCGCAGCGCCGTTCGGACGGCCTGGCGAAACGTCGCCCCGCCGGCGCTACGGAAGCGCCTCGACGCGAGCCAAATTTAAGCTTGAGCAGTTCGAGCAAAGTGTGAAGCGGTTTTCCCGGGAAAAGCGCATAGCGCTTTGCTAGGGAATTGCGTAAACCAAAGACCCTATGCCTTCTGGCTCTGCGCCTTGGTGGTGATGATCACGCCGATGGTGATGATCACCGCGCCGGCCCAGGTCAGCAACTGGTAGTGCTCGCCGAGGAAGATGGTTCCGGCAAACAGGCCAACGGCCGCCGCCACATAGCCGATCTGGCTGAGATAGACCGGACCGCCCACGGCCTGCAGCCGGAAGAAGAAGGCAAACATCGCCGAGGCCGAGGCGACTTGCGCCACGACGACCAGCGGCACGGCGCCAAGCGGGGCGAAGGCACTGAGGCCGAACAGCACGAGAATGCCGACCAACAGCAGCGTTGCCGAGGCCAGGTGGCTGCCGACGGCCAGTTCGATCGGACCGGTGCCTTCGGGCCAGTCGACGGTGCGATAGATATTGCCGGCGGCAAGGCTGACGGGGATCAAAAGTCCGACCAGCACCCAGAAGAAATCGGCCGGCTGGCCGGCCTCGCCGCGCGTCACCGCCACCATGACGGCGCCGATGAAGCCGACGGCGATACCGATACTGCCGAGCATATTTGGCCGTCGAACGCCGAGCAGGATCGAAAACACCAGTGTGATGACCGGCGACAGCGTGAACATGATGCCGGTGTAGCCGGCGCCGAGATGCGGGATAGCCGAAAACATCAGCAGATTGGGCACGGCGTAGGACACGGCGGCGGTGATGAAGAAATAGCGCAGTCTGTGCGAGGTCAGCCGCATGCGCTCGCCGTTGGCGAGCAACGCGCACAGCAGCACGCCCCCGGCCCCGAACGAGATTACGAAGGCCCAGACCATGGCCGAAACGCCGGCAGCCGTCGCCAGCTTGCCGAACGGCAGCGTTAGGCCGAGCAGGCCGCCGGTGACGACCAGCAGGCCAAGCGCCGATTCCCAGAGAAATTTCATCGGATGGTCCCGTCACTCACTTGCGGCACTCGGCTGAAACTGTATCTTGAGGTAGCATATCACAAAGATTCTTAACGTCAAGATACTTAGCGATGAGACAGATGGATCGCGCGGCAAAGGCGGTGGAGCAATGGAAGCGGGAACGGCCGGATCTGGAGGTGTCGCCGATGCTGGTGCTTGGGCGGCTGAACGAAGCCTCTTCGCTAATCGCCCGCGAGCGCCTCGCCCCGCTGTTTGCCCGTTTCGGACTGCAGGCCGGCGAATTCGATGTGCTGGCGACGCTGCGCCGCTCCGGCCAGCCTTACGCGCTGACACCGACCGCTCTCTACGAGGCGACGATGGTGACCTCCGGCGCCATGACCAACCGGCTCGACCGGCTTGAGAAGGCCGGACTGATCCTGCGCGGCCCGCACCCCAACGACCGGCGTGGCATTGTCGTGCAACTGACCGAAAAAGGTCTGGCCTTGATCGACGAAGCCCTGACCGCCCACGTCGCCAACGAGCATGAAATCCTCGCCGGGCTCACCGGCACGGAGCGGGGGGCACTGGCTCAGTTGCTTGGCAAATTGATCGATAGCGCCAGCTGATCGCTCAATTGCGCTCCTCGGGAAAACTCGGGATCGGCATGAAATCGATGCCATCCTCGGCCAAGCTCTTGGCTTCGTCCAACGTCGCCTCGCCATAGATGCCGCGCGCATCGCTCTCGCCGAAATGGATCTTGCGCGCTTCTTCGGCAAACTTGTCGCCGACATAGTCGGCATTCTCGCGCACCTTCTCGGCCATCGCCTTCAGTTGCGCCAAAGCCTGCTTCTGGGTTTCGCCCATGGCCAGCGCAATTGTTTCCTGCTTCCGCGCGGTGGAGACGGCTGGCGCCATCAGCGCCTTTTGCACCTTGTGCGAGCCGCAGCTCGGGCAATCGACGAAGCCGCGCTTCTTCTGCGTGTCGAAATCGTCATTGCTGCGAAACCAGCCCTCGAATTCGTGCTCGTGCTCGCAGATCAGGGCAAAGCGGATCACGAAGCCGCGCCCCTGAGCCGCGGCGCTTCCACTGCGCCGGCATTGACGGCAAAATCGCGCGCATTCCTAAGGTTGGGGATTTTCTTACGCGCGGCCCACGACTGCGCCGTGTCGATCTCGGCGATGATCACCTCCGGATCGTCATGGTCGGCCTCGGCGAGAATTCGACCCCATGGGTCGACGATCAGCGAATGGCCATAGGTTTCGCGGCCATCCTCATGCAGGCCACCTTGTGCTGCAGCAACCACATAGGCGCCGTTCTCGATGGCACGGGCTCGCAGCAGCACATGCCAGTGCGCCTCGCCGGTCTGGCGGGTGAAGGCGGCAGGCACCGACAAGAGGTCGGCGCCGGCCATCGCCTCGGCGCGGAACAGCTGTGGAAAGCGTAGATCGTAGCAGACGGCAAAGCCGAGCCTAGCGCCGTCGATCTCGGTGACGACGGCCTCGATGCCCGGCTCATAGGCGGCGGATTCGCGCCAGCTCTCGCCATTGTCGAGGTCGACATCGAACATGTGGATCTTGTCGTAGGTGGCAAGGGTGGCGCCGTCCGGCCCAAACAGCAGCGCCCGGTTGGCGAGCTTGCCGTCGGTGCGCAGGATGGCGGTCGAGCCGATATGCAGGAAGACGCCGAGTTCGCTGGCGAGCTTGCGCGCGGCCGCCACGACGATGTCCTTGTCTTCCAAGGTGAAGGAAGCAGCCCTGGCTTCCTTGTCGCGGATCAGCGCACCGGTCATTTCCGGGGTCTGGATGTAGGTTGCACCGAGGCCTGCCGCTTCGCGCACCAGCCGTTCGAGATCGACCGCGTTGCGCTCGGGGCTCTCGCCCGAACGCATCTGGATCGCCGCCGCCTTGAAAATACCCATCGTCACGTCCTCTTTGAGCAATTCCAGGAAAAGTGTGTAACGGTTTTCCGTCCGGAATTGCGTAAAAACAAAGACATAGAACGGCGCTACGAACCGCTCTTTGTCGTCGAGCCGTTGGCAAGCAGCCTATCCAGCTGCCCCCGTGCCTCCAACTCGTGGAGGTCGTCGGAGCCGCCGACATGCGTGTCGCCGATGAAAATCTGCGGAAAGGTCGAGCGGCCATGCGCCCGCGAAATCATTTCCTGGCGCAATTCCGGCGAAAACGAAGCGTCATGCTCGGTGTAAGCGACGCCCTTGCGGTCGAGCAGCCGCTTGGCCGCCGCGCAATAGCCGCACATCATACGGGTGTAAATCGTCACATCGAGCATCGGTCCGTGCCTTTCCTCGACCTTATATAGTCGCGGACTCGTCGGCCCGAAAGTCCCCCGGCAGGACACGCGCGAAGGTCAGCACATCGACCGCTCCGGCGCCGCCCTTCTTCAGCGCCCTGGCGACCGAGCGCACGGTGGCGCCGGTGGTGTAGACATCGTCGACCAGAAGCACGCGGCGCCCAGTGATCTCGATTTCGGCTTCCGCAGGCACACGGAAGGCGGCGCGGACATTGGCCTCGCGCTCCTGCCGCTCCAGCCCGACCTGCTGGCGCGTGAGCTTGACGCGCCGGACCGCCGAGGGCGAGAAAGGCAGCCCGCTAAGCTGCGCAACCGCCCTTGCCAACTCCGCCGACTGGTTGAACTGCCGGCGAAAGAAGCGCCGCCAGTGCAGCGGCACCGGTACGACGACATCGGCGTCTGCAATTAGCTCGGCGCCGGCGCGCAGCATCCAGCGCGCCATCCATGGCGCCAGATCGGTGCGGTCCTGGTATTTCAGCCCTTGCACCATCTGGCGGGCGACACCGGAATAGGCCACGGCCGCCCGCGCCCGCTCGAACGGCGGCGGATCGGCGATCGCCTCGGCCGACAGGAACCCCTCGCCCATATCGTGGGTGAATGGCGTGCCCATGACCGCGCACCATGGCCGCTCCAGCAGCCTCAGCTTCGGCCAGCAGGCGCCGCACAAAACGCCGGGTCGCGAGACGTGCCTGCGACAGCCGGCACAGACCGGCGGGAACAGCATCCGCGCCGGCCAGTCCAACATGGCCAGTTTCAACATGGTTTGAGCGAGGCTCTTGATCTCCATCACCGGATCGGCCACGTGGTTTTGTCGTCCGCGCCAGGATATCACTAGACGGACAAACAGGATGTCTACCGTTGCAGCCGATCATCGATACTGAACTTTGGCTGGTGCGCAAGCGCAGGGCCCTAGCCCACCCCGTAGCCGGCGCGGATTTTCTGATGCGGCGGGCGGCGGAAGACCTTGCCGACCGGCTTGGCGCGGTCGAGCGGAAATTCGGCAAGGCCGCGGTGCTGTTTTGCCAGACGCCGGACGCAACGGACGTGGTCGCTGCAAGCGGCAAGGCAGCGGAGATCGTGCGCGTCGAGGCAGATCCAGCGTTTCTGGACGGCCGGCCAGGGCTGATAGCACCGCTGGAAACAGTGCCGTTCCAGCCGGAAAGCCTCGACCTCGTCGTTTCACTTCTGTCGTTGCAGGCGATGAACGACATTCCCGGCATGCTGGTGCAGATCCGCCGCGCTCTGCGGCCCGACGGGCTTTTCCTCGGCGCCTTTGCCGGCGCCGGCACGCTTTCCGAATTGCGCGAAAGCCTGCTCGCCGCCGAGACCGAACTCTATGGCGGCGCCAGCCCGCGTGTCATCCCCTTCACCGATGTTCGCGACGCCGGCGCACTGCTGCAGCGCGCCGGACTGGCGCTGCCGGTGGCCGACGTCGAAACGGTGACCGTCCGCTACGATACCCTCTTCGACCTCATTGCCGATCTCAGGGCGATGGGCGAAACCAGCGCGCTGACCGATCGCAGCCGGCGACCGGGAGCGCGAAAGCTTTTTACCCGTGCCGCCGAAATCTATGCCGAACGCTTTTCGGACGCTGATGGCCGCATCAGGGCAAGCTTTTCCATCGTCTGGATGTCGGGCTGGGCGCCCGATGCATCGCAGCAAAAGCCCTTGAAACCGGGCTCGGCGAAGGTCTCGCTGAAGACAATACTGGAAGATCCCGGCGGGCGGTGACGGCGCTCCGGATCAGTGCTCGGCGAAGGCGTTTGCGAGCCTGCTGTTGTTGTCGCTGAACAGAAACTGGATCGCATTGCTGGCCTTGCCGACACCCCCGACGATGGCAAGCGAAAGCACCGCGACGATCAGGCCATATTCAATGGCCGTGGCGCCTGTTTCGTCTTGCAAAAATCGGCGCAGCAATGGCTTCATGATCGTCGATCCCTCTCATCCCCGACCATATCGCCGACCTGTTAAGAAAGGTTAACGGCACAAGCTTAACAGGCTGTGAAATGGGCCTGCGTTGAGGAAGTTCTCAAGCTGGTGTCGACCTTGTTGGTCAGCAGTCGCCGCTGCGTTGGCCGTCGGCGCGGATGATGCAGACTGAGCTCGGTGAGGGCTGCAGCACGCTTCTGCGCAGCGTATAGGTGGCCCGCGAGCCGATCGAACCCGTGCTCATCGGGTCGAGACCGCCTGCAAGAGCATCGCGGCTGGATGATCGCGTCTGGTTGTCCAGCACGGGGACCGCGATCAGCGCCAGCGCCACTGCGGCCGAGCCGAACAACAGCGTGACGCGCAATAAGCCGACGCCGGCGGCGCGAAAGCTGCGATCTGGCCGGATCGAGTCCCATTCCCTGTCGAGGCTCATGCAATCGCTCCCCGCGAACCCGCTTTGCCGCAATTTTTCACGACGAGATAAATCTTCCATTAACGCTGGCTAGATCAGACCGCGAAATGGCTTTGTATCACAACAGGTCGATGAGGAACTGGATTAGCGGCGCGTCGGCCGGCGGCATGGGATAGTCGCGCATCTGCTTTGGCCGCACCCATTTCAACGCCTGCCCTTCCCTGGGCTGCGCGATGCCGCGGAAGCGGCGGCAGACGAACAGGGGCATCAGGAGATGGAAATCATGATAGGAATGGCTGGCGAAGGTGAGCGGCGCCAGGCAAGGAATGTCAGTCTCGATGCCGATTTCTTCCTGCAGTTCGCGGATCAGGCATTGTTCCGGCGTCTCGCCTGGCTCTACCTTGCCGCCGGGAAATTCCCACAGGCCGGCAAGCTGTTTGCCCTCGGGCCGCTGCGCCAGAAGCACCCGCCCATCGGTATCGACCAGCGCGCACGCGGCGACCAGCAGCAGGCGTTTGCCGGTGATCTCGCTCATGCGCCCGGCGGCCGGCGATAGTGGTAGCGATAGACTTCGTCGAAGCCCAGCGAGCGATAGAGCGCCAGCGCCGGCGCATTGCCGGCCTCGACCTGCAGCCAGGCTTCGCGAGCGCCACGCAGCCTCGCCCACTTCAGCGCCGACAGAATCAGGTTGCGGCCATGGCCCTGATTGCGCGCCGACTTGGCGGTGGCGATCTCGAACAGACCGGCAAGATCGCCGTCATGGACGCAGATCAGCACCGCCAGAGGGTCGGCCCCTTCTTCCAGCGCAAACAGCCCGACTTCGGGTTGGATAGCGCCGATGATTTCCGAAAGACCGGGCCGCAGCGATGCATCCGAGCCGCTGACCTTGAGCGACGCGCCGAGAAAGCGGCTGATATCCTTCAGCGGAATCTGGTCCATGGCCGGCGCCAGTTGCGCGTCCGCCAGCGGCAGCCGCATCACCAGGGATTCGTCGAATGTGCTCCAGCCCTCATTGTCGAGATGCTTGGCCAGGTCCGGCCCCGACAGCGGCGAGATGCGGAAGGTCAGCGGCCTGCCATAGGCGTCGAAGCGCCGGCTGGCGCGGCCGATGCGCTCGGCAATGTGCTGGGTGTCGCCGGGATCGAGCGGGTTGACCGAGTTCAGCCGCTTGGCCGGATGGCCGGCTGTCAGCCGCACCACCCAGGTGCCGTCATAATGCACGGCCGCCGCCGGCCAGGCGCGAAACCCCGCAGCCTCGTAGCGGCGCACGATGGCGAGCATGCTTGCCGGATGCCTGGAAGCCAACTACATCAGCTCCGGTAATCGCCATTGATGGCGACATATTCCTTGGTGAGGTCGCAGGTCCACACCGTCGCCTTGCCGCGGCCGATACCGATATCGGCGCGGATGCGAATGTCGTCGCGCTTCATATAGGCCGAGGTCGCTTCCTCGGAGTAGCCCGGGTCGCGTTCGCCCTCATGCGCCAGACGGTTGTCGCCGAACCAGATCGACAGCCGGTCGCGATCGGCCGGCTCGCCGGCCTTGCCGACGGCCATGACGACGCGGCCCCAATTGGCGTCCTCGCCGGCAACCGCCGTCTTGACCAGCGGCGAATTGGCGATGGACAGCGCGATGCGCTTGGCCGAGCGCGCCGATTTGGCGCCGGTAACGGTGACTTCGACCTGCTTGCGGGCGCCCTCGCCGTCGCGCACCACTTGCAGCGCCAGCGATTTGAGCACCTTGCCCAGCGCCCGGCGGAACGCCCCGAGACGCGCATCCTTGGGATCGCTGATGGCGGGCGCGCCGCGCTTGGCAGCGGCTCCGGTGGCGAACAACAGCAGCGTGTCGCTGGTCGAGGTGTCGCTGTCGACGGTGACGGCGTTGAAGGTCTTGGCCGTGCCGCGCGACAACAAGTCCTGCAGCACGGGGGCGGCGATCGGCGCATCGGTGGCGATGAAGGACAGCATAGTCGCCATATCGGGCGCGATCATGCCGGCGCCCTTGGAGATGCCATTGATGATGACGTCGGTGTCGCCGAGCTTGACCGTCGCTGTCGCCACTTTCGGATAGGTGTCGGTGGTCATGATGGCCTTTGCGGCCTCGGTCCACAGATCCGGCTTGCCGTCCTTGACCAGTCCGGCCAGCAAATGGCTGAATTTGGTGGTGTCGAGCGGCTCGCCGATTACCCCGGTAGAAGCGAGGAACACTTCGCCTGGCGTGCAGCCTGCGGCCTTGGCCGCGGCCTCGCCGGTCAGTTGGGTGGAGGCGCGGCCCTTCTTGCCGGTGAAGGCGTTGGCGTTGCCGGAATTGACGACCAGCACCCGCGCCTTGCCGGCGCCAAGGTTCTCGCGGCAGAAGTCGACCGGCGCCGAGGGGCATTTCGACTTCGTGAACACGCCGGCAACCGCTGTGCCGGCATCGAAGACCATGGCCAAGAGGTCGGTACGGTTCTTGTACTTGATCCCGGCCTCTGCGGTGGCGATGCGCACGCCCTCAATGGCAGGCATTTTGGGATATTTCTTCGGCGCGAGCGGCGAAATCGTTGCGGACATTGGGGACCTCGGGCGACGGAAAAACGCTAGGCGAAGGCCGGTTTGCCCGATAGCACGGCCCGGCGCAAGGGCGTTTTCTTGGCCGCCGCTGTCGGCAAGCCACCAGGGATTAAGCTTGCATTTCAAATCCGTTGGCGTCACCGGGGCCTCTGGCGTTATGATATCGGCCATGGGCAGGCTGGTGATCTTGGCGGTGGCGTTTATGGGGCTTTTGCTCCTGAGCGCCGATGCGCAGCCGGAACGGCGCGTGGCGCTGGTGATCGGCAACGGCACCTATGCCGAAGCCGGCACGCTCGCCAATCCCGTCAACGATGCACTCGATATTGCCGGCAAGCTGCGCTCGATCGGCTTCGACGTCATCGAGGGCAACGATCTCGGCAAGCGCGAACTCGAGCGCAAGATCGGCGAATTTTCCGATGCGCTGGAAGGTGCGGGCGTCGGGCTTTTCTATTACGCCGGCCACGGCCTGCAGGTGGAAGGGCGCAACTACATCGTGCCGGTCGACGCCCGGCTCGACATGCCGGTCAAGCTGCAGCTCGAAGCCGTGCCGATCGACGAAGTCCTCGACATCATGGAGCAGCAGACCAAGGTCAGCCTGGTTTTCCTCGACGCCTGCCGCAACAATCCCTTTGCCCGCAGCCTGAGCCGCACCGCCACCACGCGCTCGGCAACGGCGCTTGCCGGTCTGGCGCAGTTCGATTCGACGCGCGGCTCCTTCATCGCCTTCTCGACGGCGCCAGGCGCTGTCGCCATGGACGGCACCGGACGCAATTCGCCGTTCGCCGCCGCCCTGCTGCGGCACATGGCCGAGCCCGGCCAGAGCATCAACGACATGATGATCGCGGTGCGCCGCGACGTGGTCTCCGAAACCCGCGAGGGACAGCGCCCATGGGAACAGGGTTCGCTGCTCGAACGGTTTGAGTTTGTGCCCGGCGGCGAAACGGTTGCACAGCCGAAGCCCGCCGTCCCCCCGGCGCCCGAAACAAAGGTTGCGGCACTCGAACGGTCTGTAGGCGACGACAAGACCGCAATCGAGAAATTCCTGCGCGACGACTATCTTGCGCCCGATGCCGCGGCGATCGGCGAGACCGTCAAGCGGCTCTATGCGGCTTCCGCCACCATCTTCGGCACGCGCTATGACAGCGACGCCGTCGTCAAGCTCAAGACGGACTGGTTCGCGCAATTTGCATCCTGGTCGTTCAGTCTCGAGCCCGGCAGCCTCAATGTGACGCGGCAGGGCGAGAACCGCGCCGAAGCCGTGTTCGCGATGAGCTACGACTATATGTCGAAAGACAAATCGGCGGCGCGCATGACCGGCAAGGCACGCGTCACGCTTGGGCTGGTGAAGAGCGACGGCCAGTGGCGGATCGCCTCGGAAACCTCGCAAGCGATGAACTGAAAATCCCCGCGCAGGGCGAACGTGAGGCCTGCTTCTACAAGCGCTGGAAACGGGCCGTTTCGTTTGCCTGCCAGCTCACCTATATTGCCGGCGAGATTGTTGGCCAGGATTGCCGGCGAGATTGTTGGCGAGGACAGACATGGGCGAGGATCCGGCGCGCAGATCGATCGGGGCGCGGCGCAACCCAGACAGCGCCGAGGCCATTCTCGAGGCCGCGGAGGCGGTGCTGGTCGAGGCCGGCTATGCCGGCTTCTCCATAGAGGCCGTGGCGCGGCGGGCGCGCGCCGGCAAACCCACGATCTATCGCTGGTGGCCGAGCAAGGCGGCCCTGCTGTTAGAGGTCTACAAGCGGCAAAAGCGTGTCGACGTCCCTGATACCGGCAGTCTCGAAGACGACCTCGTCGGTTTCCTGAGGAACCTCTTCGCGCATTGGCGCGACACATCCTCGGGCAGCGTATTCCGCTCGCTGATCGCCGAGGCCCAGTCGGACGAAGCGGCGGCCGCGGCCCTGACTGGCTATGCCGATGGGCGCGTGTCCCACACCGCTCGGATCATCGAGCGCGCCAAGGCGCGCGGCGAGGTTGCGGCCGATATCGACGCAGCGCTGGTCGCCGACCTCATCGCTTCCTATGCCTGGAAACACCTTTTGACCAACCGGCTGGACGAAGATGAGGCGACAATCCGTGCCACTGTCCGCTATGTGATGTCAGGCATCTCCCGCAATTGAAAAGGGCGCCGAACGGCGCCCTTTGCATGTTTTTTCGGTGCCGGCCTTACTTGCCGGCTTCCATCGTGTCGACGGCCTTCTTCAGATTGGCGTCGGGGATTTCGACCTTGGCGGCGCCGCGCAGCTGCTTGACCAGTGCGAAATACTTGTCGCGGATCACCGCCTGCTTGGCCTGGTCCTTGACGTCGTCGAAGGCCGGCGGCTGTTTGGTGCGCTTGTCCTCGAGCTTGATGACGTGCCAGCCGAATTGCGTCTGCACCGGCTCCTTGGTGTATTTGCCGATTTCGAGCGCAACTGCCGCCTTGTCGAATTCCGGCACCATCTGCCCCGGGCCGAACCAGCCGAGATCGCCGCCATTGGTCTTGCCCGAGGGATCGCTGGTGTGCTCGTTGGCGAGCTTCTGGAAGTCGGCACCGCCATCGAGCTGCTTGATAATCGCCTCGGCCTCTTCCTTCGTCTTCACGAGGATGTGACGGGCATGAATCTCATTGACCGGCGGCGTGCTGGCGATTTCCTGGTCGTAGCGGGCGCGCACCTCGGCATCGGTAACCTTGTCGACGACGCCCTTCTCGACCATCTCGCCATGCAGCGCGCGCTGCTGCAGGAACGCCATGCGGCGCTGGAATTCGGGATCCTTGTCGAGCCCGGTAGCGACCGCCTGGGCGGCCATGACGCGGATTTCGATGGCCGCCGAAAGGGCGGCGGCGCGGCGCTGCTCGGGTGGCAACTGCGAGAACTGCTGCGACAGCTCGCCCTCGGCAAGCCCAAGGTCCGCCTCGGTCAGCTTCTGGCCATTGACGGTAGCGATGACGGCGTTCGGATCGACGGGGGCTGCCGCCGGCGCTGCTGCGGCATCGGCCGGGGCGGGAGCGGCTTCCTGGGCCATCAGCGGAGACAGCGACAGGGCCGACAGGCCGAAGGCCAGGCCAAGGCTGGCGAGCGACGCACGGCGAAACAGTAAGGACATCAAGATTAACTCCAAGGGGGGATTGGTAGGGCTTGCAGATCAGCCGGATTGTGGCGGAATTTGGCGCTGCCCATAGGGCTAACGCGGCGTTGACATCAGTTGAGCCCCCTCTTATCTGTCCAACGACTTTGCGTCCAGAACCGTTTTCCGGGCGCTTTTTGTGTTTGTCCGCGTTTCACGCGGAATTGATGGGGCCGGCCGGCGCTCATCTCAAAATTGAGAATTCTATCGAAAGGACCATCGGATGGTCAGTCTCGGCGGTCTCGCCCGTAAGGTTTTCGGTTCCTCCAACGATCGTCGCGTAAAATCGACCCGGCCGCGTGTCGAGGCGATCAACGCCATGGAAAACGAGATGCGGGCGCTGTCCGACGCCGAGCTTCAGGCCCGCACGGAAAAATTCCGCCAGGATATCGCCAACGGCGCTACGCTCGATGACCTGCTGGTGCCGGCCTTCGCCACCGTCCGCGAGGCATCCCGCCGCGTGCTCGGCATGCGCCCGTTCGACGTGCAGCTGATCGGCGGCATGGTGCTGCACAATGGCGGCATCGCCGAAATGCGTACCGGCGAGGGCAAGACCCTGGTCGCCACCCTGCCCGTTTATCTCAACGCGCTTGCCGGCAAGGGCGTCCATGTCGTCACCGTCAACGACTACCTTGCCACCCGCGACTCCGAATGGATGGGCCGCGTCTACAAATTCCTCGGCCTCTCGGTCGGCGTCATCGTCCATGGCCTGTCCGACGAGGAACGCCGCGTCGCCTATGCGTCCGACGTTACCTATGCCACCAACAACGAGCTCGGCTTCGACTATCTGCGCGACAACATGAAGTATGAGCGCGCGCAGATGGTGCAGCGCGGCCACAATTACGCGATCGTCGACGAAGTCGATTCCATCCTGGTCGACGAGGCGCGCACGCCACTGATCATTTCCGGTCCGCTCGAGGACCGTTCGGAAATGTACAACACCATCGATGCCTTCATGCTGCAGCTCGGCCCAGCCGACTACGAGATCGACGAGAAGCAGAAGACCTCGATCTTCACCGAGGAAGGCACCGAGAAGCTGGAAAACCTGCTGCGCGCGGCCGGCCTGCTCAAGGGCGAGTCGCTCTATGACGTCGAGAACGTCGCCATCGTCCACCACGTCAACAACGCGCTGAAGGCGCACCGGCTGTTCCAGAAGGACAAGGACTACATCGTCCGCAACGACGAGATCGTCATCATCGACGAATTCACCGGCCGCATGATGCCGGGCCGCCGCTATTCGGAAGGCCTGCACCAGGCGCTCGAAGCCAAGGAGCATGTGGCGATCCAGCCGGAAAACCAGACGCTGGCCTCCGTCACCTTCCAGAACTACTTCCGCCTCTACAAGAAGCTTTCCGGCATGACCGGCACGGCGCTGACCGAGGCCGAGGAGTTCGGCAACATTTACGGCCTCGAAGTCACCGAGATCCCGACCAATCTGCCGGTCATCCGCAAGGACGAGGACGACGAGGTCTACCGGACGGTCGAGGAGAAGTACAAGGCGATCGTCAAGGAGATCAAGGAAGCGCGCGCCAAGGGCCAGCCGACGCTGGTCGGCACCACCTCCATTGAAAAATCCGAGCAGCTGGCCGAGCGCCTGCGCAAGGAAGGGTTCAAGGATTTCGAGGTGTTGAACGCCCGCCACCACGAGCGCGAGGCCGCCATCGTCGCCCAGGCCGGCAAACCCGGCGCCATCACCATCGCCACCAACATGGCGGGACGCGGCACCGACATCAAGCTCGGCGGCAACGCCGAGATGCGCATCGAGGACGAACTGGGCGACATGCCTGCTGGTCCCGAGCGCGAGGCGCGCGAAAAGGAAATCATTGCCGATGTCGAGCGCCTGAAGGAAAAGGCGCTAGCCGCCGGCGGCCTCTACGTGCTCGCCACCGAGCGCCATGAATCGCGCCGCATCGACAACCAGCTCCGCGGCCGCTCCGGCCGCCAGGGCGACCCCGGCCGTTCGAAATTCTTCCTGTCGCTGCAGGACGATCTGATGCGCATCTTCGGCTCCGAGCGCATGGACGGCATGCTGCAGAAGCTTGGCCTCAAGGAAGACGAGGCCATCATCCATCCGTGGATCAACAAGGCGCTGGAAAAGGCGCAGAAGAAGGTCGAAGCGCGCAACTTCGATATCCGCAAGAACCTGTTGAAATACGACGACGTCTCGAACGACCAGCGCAAGGTGGTGTTCGAGCAGCGCATCGAATTGATGGACGGCGAAGGCCTGTCCGAGACGATCGCCGAGATGCGCGAAGGCGTCATCGAGGAGATCGTCACCAAGAACATCCCCGAAAACGCCTATGCCGAGCAGTGGAACGTCGCCGGCCTCAAGGCCGAGGTCGCCGAATTCCTCAATCTCGACCTGCCGGTCGAGGACTGGGTCAAGGAAGAAGGCATTGCCGAGGACGACATCCGCGAGCGCCTGACCAAGGCCGCCGACGCCGCCGCCAAGGAGCGCGCCGAGCGCTTCGGCCCAGACGTGATGAGCTATGTCGAACGCTCGGTGGTGTTGCAGACGCTCGATCATCTGTGGCGCGAGCACATCGTCAACCTCGACCATCTGCGTTCGGTCGTCGGCTTCCGCGGCTACGCCCAGCGTGACCCGCTGCAGGAATACAAGAGCGAGGCGTTCGAGCTGTTCCAGGCGCTGCTCGGCAATCTGCGCCAGGCCGTCACCGCGCAATTGATGCGCGTCGAACTGGTCCGCCAGGCCGCCGAAGCGCCGCCGCCCGAAGCGCCTGAAATGTTCGGCAGCCACATTGACGGCACCACGGGCGAGGACGATTTCGAGGGTGGCGAGACCGCACTTCTGGTCCGCCAGGAGAGCAACGCAATAGTCGCTCCCGAAGACCGCGATCCGAACAACCAGGCGACCTGGGGCAAGATCGGCCGCAACGAAGCCTGCCCCTGCGGCTCCGGCAAGAAATACAAGCACTGCCACGGCGCGTTTGCCTGATTTCGAAGGCTAGGTCGGCGGGACAGCACCCCCCTCCGGCCTGCCGGCCATCTCCCCCTCAAGGGGGGAGATCAGCAGCTTCGGCGCCGTAACTTCTTTCAATTTCGACAATTGGCGAAAGCCACAGTGACAGCCAATCTTCCCCCTTGAGGGGAGATGTCCGGCAGGACAGAGGGGGGTGCGAAGGATCGCGACCTCTCGGTCCAACCCTCGTCAAAACCTCACAACAACCCCGAATCGCGCGCGGTCGCTGTCGCCTCGCCGCGCGACACCGCATCCAGCTTGCCCAGCACCGCCGAGACATGGTGATCGACCGTCTTTGGCGAAATCGTCAATTGCTCGGCGATCCGCTTGTTGGAGAGGCCGCGTTCGATCAGCTGCAGCACCTGCATCTGGCGCAAGGTGAGGCCGGCGAGGTTGGCGCGCGTCGAGCGGCGCGGGCCGCGGGCGATGCCGCCAACGCCGTTCCTGCGCATGATATCGCGCAGGCGCTGGGCCGCCGGCCTTGCCCCCAGGCCGTCGAAAATATCCAATGCCAGACGCTGCCCCTCGTCATCGCCGAGGATGAGCGCCAGTCCGCGCTCGTATGGCGCATTCAATTCGGACCAGAGTGCCGAAGCCGAACGCCAGTCGCCGGTCAGGAGCAGCCGGTATGGTGTCGCCATCTCGGCGGTGTCGCCGGCCGGCATATCGGGAGAGAGCAATGTTCGCCACAGAGCCAGCTCCCCGACATGGGCACGCGAGCGCACCGGCGTTTCGGCGCGGGTGATCAGCGCCAGCGCCTCTTGCCTGTCGGCCAGGCCCAGCCATGCCTGCTCCGCCATCAGCGCTGCGTAAGAGCTCAGCATCTGCAGGTCGCCGCCGCTTCCGACCAGACGCGCCATTTCGGCGAACAGCGGCTCGGCCGAGGGATCGCCGCGCCTCAGGCGCAGTTTCGCCAGTGCCAGCAGCGCCGGAAACCGGCCCACGGTGGTTGTCCGCTCATTGTCGATGACATCGCTTGCCGTCGCGGCGGCCTCATCCCATTGGCCCTGACGCAGCTGCACATCGGCCAGCATGCCCCTGAGATAGTCGCGCCAGGTGCCGAGGTCGTTCTCGGTGCAATAGTGGATGCCGCTCTCGAGCACCGGACGCGCTGCGTCGTAGCTCATCTGCGTGATCTCGAAACAGGCGCGGTTGGTGAACGCGCGCGCGGCATGTTCCTGGAAATTGCCCTGGAGCGCAATCTCAAGGCTTTGGTCGAGGCGCAGGCGTCCGGCATCCGGATTGAGCCACTGCTCGACGCAGCCGACATTGTTGAGGGCATGCGAGGCGATGTCGGGACGGTTCATGCGCGCAGCCAGCGCCGCTGCCTTCTCGCCATAGAACAGCGTGTCCTCCACCCTCTCCGAAAGCATCGCCAGATGCGAAAGGTTCGAATAGGCCATGGCGAGTTCGGGACCGGCGGGAGCCGCTTCCAGCATCGCCACCGCCTCGGCGCCGAAGGCGGCGGCCGCCTCGCGGTCATCGGCCATTTCGCTCAGCCGGGAGAGCCATCTCAGGCTGTCGCCCTCCTTCAGCCTGTTGCCGTCTGCCTGATGCAACCGGCGCGCCTCGCCCTGCGCTGCAAGCGCGTCGTCGATCTTGCCGATGAGATGGCACTCGAACGCATGGCTTTCGTAAAGTGCAGCGCGCTCAATCACCGGCAGGCTGTCGGCCTGCTGCAAGGCGATCTCGTAATAGCCGGCGGCATCGCGATGGGCGCCGACGCGCGACGCCTCGCGCGCGGCGATTGGCGCAAGTTCGCGCACCGCCGCCAGATTATGCGCCTCGACCGCATGATGCACCAGGCGGCCTGTGGAGACGTCGCCATTTTCGAGCAGTGCCGCCAGCGCACGCTGGTTGAATTGCCGCCTGTGCGACGTCGTCAGCATCATCTCGATGGCGCGCCGCGCGATGTCGTGCCGGAAGGCGTAGCCGTCGCCCAGATCGTCGAGCAGGCCGTTGGCGACACACTCGGCCAGCTGGCCGGCGCTGGCGACGCCGCACAGGCCCTGCAGAGCCCAGACGTCGGCGCGGCGCGGAAACACCGACACCGCGTCGAGCATTGCGCGGGCGCCTGGCGACAGCCGTTCAGCCCGCGCCAACACGGCGTCGCGCACGCTTGCCGGCAGCGCCGTTTCGTTTTCCGCCGACAGCAATTCGGTGACGAAGAAGGCATTGCCGGCGGTCGCCCGGTAGATGGCGTCGCCGTCGCGTCCGGCCGCATCGGCGAGCGACAGCACGGCCGCCTCGCTGAGCAGCGGCACGTCCATGCGCGCCACGCTGCCGGTCGGGATTTCGCCAAGGGCGCGGCGCACGCGCATCTGTCCTTCGCTGCGGTCGGTGCGCGCCGTGAGCAACAGCAGGATGTGGGTGTTGGCGATACGCCGGCCGAGGAAGCGCACGAAATCGAGCGTGGCATCGTCGGCCCAGTGCAGGTCTTCGATCACCAGCAGGCTCGGTCCCTTGGCCGCAAAGGCGTCGAGCGCGTCGGAAAACAGCGGCAGTCTCTGCCCATGCCGGGCATCGATGGCGCGCGGCAGCGCCCATTGCGCCTCACGGGCCAGATCGTAGAGCGGCCCCAGCGGATCTGGGATCGACAGGTCCTCGCAAGCGCTGCGCAACATTGCCGCGCTCTGCCCGACACGGGCCGCGAACGCCTCGACAATCGCCGTCTTGCCGGCGCCGGCCTCCCCCGCCAGCACCGCGACTCGGCCATGGCCGCCTATTGCATCGCCAAGCAGTGTCTCCAGTTGCTGCAGCTGCGTCTGCCGTTCCAGAAGCATCATTGTCATCGTCTCACAGGATCGGAGTTTTCCCACCATGGCGGGCCGCTCACGATTAGCCCGTGAAGAAAGCGTCGCAATGTGACTTTGCACACATTGCCGTGCCTCTTTCCACAAAGAACGACGGCAATATAGGGAATCGTCCCGTCCAATATGGGGAATCGTTCCGATGCGCGGGCCGGGCCGGCGTGGTCAACGTCCAGCCGCGCTCCGACCGAGCGTGAATCAATGGAAAAGGAAACCTTCCATGCCTCGCTATTTGATTGAACGCACATTTCCGGACGGCCTCAACATTCCGATGACCGACATCGGCGCCACTGCGGTCGGCGGCGTCGTCATGCGCAATGCCGAAAAGGGCGTCACCTGGATCCAGTCCTTCGTCACGCCCGACAAGAAGCACAGCTTCTGCATCTACGACGCGCCGACGCCCGAAGCGATCCGCAGCACGGCTCAGAAAAACTCGCTGCCGGTCGACAAGATCACGGAGGTACGGGTTCTTGACCCTTACTTTTACCTCTGATCCCGCGTTCGGTCGCCACGATGATGAGCATCAAACTGTCCTTCGCGGCCCTGGCGAACTGCCTGATGGCCTGCCGCTCGGCGGAATCGGGCCTGTCCTGGGAAAGACCGTCCGGCCAACCTCCGTGCTCGGCCGTCTATGGCGGTTCGCGACGAGGCTGCCTGCGTATCTGTCTGAAAGGCGGCGCTTGCCCCCGGAAGGCGGCTATCTGAGGCGCGACATCGGGCTATCGGAGCGGGACGTCCCGCAGGAATATTGGCAATATTACATTTGGGATCGTTGATTTTGCACGGTTTTTGATGGCTGCGGCCAAAGCCCGGCAACGGAAGCCGCATCGCATGAACCGGGACGGACAAACCAAATCCTAAACCAACGCCGCAGGCGTTTCGGCATCGGCCGCCGCCGCCTCGAGCGTCAACAAACGAACGGAAGACCATGACCATAATTCTTTGGAAGACACGCTTCGCGGCCATCGCCGCCATCTCGATCGCGGCGGGTGCGGCCGCCCAGGCGCACGACGCCAATCCGCTGGCCGAAAAGGTGCGCGCCGCCAACAGCCGCTTCGAAAATGTGGCAGCCGCCACCGCCGAAGGCTACGCCCCCATCCCTTGCGCCAGCGGCATCACCGGCGGCGCCATGGGCATCCACTATGTCAACGGCGCCTATCTCAAGGACGATGCCGTCGATGTCGCCAAGCCCGAAGCGGTGATGTACGAGCCGACGGCCGACGGCGGCCTGAAGCTGATAGCGGTCGAATACATCACCTCGAAAGGCCCGGCCTCGCTCGAAGGCCAGCTGTTCAACTTCAACAGCGCCCCCAATCGCTACGGCCTCGGCCCGTTCTACGAACTGCACGTCTGGGCATGGAAACAGAACCCGACGGGCGCCTTTGCCGACATGAACCCGAACGTGTCGTGCGACGCCATGAAGGGGATGTAACGCCTCACATGTGACACCTCGGGCACCGGACATCCGGTGCCTGGCCATCCCCCTTGGCGGGGGAGGGGCGAGCGAAACGCCGACCGGCTCCCCAGTCTTCCCCGGCGTTCGCTCGCCTTTTATTATGCCCCGGCATACGATGACGCACCTTGCACACGCGGCCGTCCTTGGCCCCTCGGCGCACCCGCACCTGCCCACCCTTTCTTAAGGTGTTTCGGATACATCGAAAGCTTGGAAACAGGCGGAAAACGGAGAGACATCGGGGTGCGCTTTTCCGCGGCGACGACGGCCGGGCGGTTCTTGCCGCAGCGCTTGGCGTTGCGCATGGGGCCGCTGCTTGGCCGGATCGATGCGGTGCTGTTCACCGCCGACGAGCGCGGCGAAGCCGGGCGCATGTCGCTGATCGCCTTTGCCATCCGCATCGTCAGCGCCGTCATCGCCTTCATCAGCCAGGTGCTGATGGCGCGCTGGATGGGCTCGTTCGAATACGGAATCTTCGTCCTCGTCTGGGTGACGATGGTCATCGTCGGCAACCTCGCCTGCCTCGGCTTCCACACTTCGGTGATCCGCTTCATCCCCGAATACCGCGAACGCAACATGCTCGCCGAACTGCGCGGCATCGTGGTCGCCAGCCGCCTGTTCGTGCTGATTGCCTCGACCGCTATCGCCGGGCTTGGCGCACTGGGCGTCTGGCTGTGCGCGAACTGGATCGAGAGCTACTATGTAATGCCCTTCATCCTCGGCCTGTTCTGCCTGCCGATGATCGCCATGGGCGATCTGCTGCAAGGCCAGTCACGCGCCAATTCCTGGGCGTTGTTTGCGTTGTCGCCGACCTATCTGGTGCGGCCGGTGCTGATCCTGGCGCTGATGGCGCTGATGCTGGCAATGGGCTATGCGCCCGACGCCAGGACAGCGATCTTCGCCTCGATCGCCGCCACCTACGCCACCACGCTCGGCCAGCTCATCGGCGTGACCACGCGCATGGGCAGGAATATCCCGTCCGGGCCGATGAAGGTGCATTTCGCCGAGTGGTTCATCGTCTCGCTGCCGATCTTCCTGGTCGAAAGCTTCTTCTTCCTGCTCACCAACGCCGACGTGCTGATGGTCGGCGCCTATCTCCAGCCCAATGACGTCGCCGTCTATTTCGCCACCGTCAAAACGCTGGCGCTGGTGCATTTCGTTTATTTCTCCGTCAAGGCCGGCGTCGCCCAGCGTTATGCGCAGTTCACCCATGGCGAACCGGAAAAGCTCGCCGCCTTCGCCCGCGAGACCGTGTCGTGGACGTTCTGGCCGTCGCTGCTGATGGCGCTGCTGGTGCTGGCGCTCGGCGAACCGATGCTGGTGCTGTTCGGGCCCGAATTCACCGACGGCTATCCGCTGCTGTTCCTGCTGGTGTTCGGCGTCGTGGCGCGCGCCGCCGTCGGCCCTTGCGAAAGCCTGTTGACGATGAGCGGCAACCAGAACATCTGCGCCGCCGTCTATGCCATGACGCTGGCCTTCAACATCGGCCTCAACGTGGTGCTGATCCCGCTCTTTGGCCTGTGGGGGGCGGCGATCGCCACCAGCCTCGCCATGGTCTTCGAGGCCAGCGCCCTGTCCTTCACCGTCTGGCGCAAGCTCGGCATCGTCATGCTGATCTTCGTGCCCGCTGCCGAGGAAGCCGCCTGATGGCCGCCATCCCGCTGATCGAGGAAACCAGCGGCGGTCCGGCCGGCGCCATGGTGTCCGGCCTTGCCGGCCTGGCGCGCGACGCCGATCCGGCGCACCTTGAGATCCTCGCCAACAACCGGCCGCTGCGCAAGCTGGCGATCTATCCGGCTTCGGCCGGCTTCGAACTGGTCGAGGAACTCGACTATCTGTGCACCCGCACGATCGAGCCCAACGTTTTCTTCAACCCGCGCTTTCTGGCGCCGGCCATGCCCAGGCTGGAAGATCGCGAGGTCAAGCTGGCGGTGATCCGCGACGGCGACGAATACCGCAACCGGCTGCGCCTGCTGGTGCCGTTCTCGGTCGAACGGCCGGCCGTGCCGCTCGGCGTTCCGGTGATGCGCACCTGGTCGAGCCCGTTCGGCCCGATCGGCACGCCGCTGGTCGACCATGACGACCCGATCGGCGTCGTCGAGGATTTCTTCGGCATGCTGTCGCGGCCGCATCTGAAGCTGCCGAAGGTCTTCGTGCTGCCCGACATGCGCCTCGACGGCCCGTTGGCCAGCGTGCTGGCCACCGTTGCCGAGACGCGCGGCCTGACAATGGTCACCACCGGCAAGGCGGACCGGCCGGTGCTCGAAAGCACCCTCGACGGCGAGGCGTATCTGAAAGCATCGCTGCGCGCGCACCACTACCGCGAATTCCGCCGCCTGAAACGGCGCCTGGGGGATCTCGGCAGGCTGGAGCATGTCGTGGCGCGGGGACCGGACGAAATCCGCCACGCCATCGAAAATTTCCTGACGCTGGAGGCGGCCGGCTGGAAGGGCCGCGAGCGCACCGCCATGGCCATCGACCGCTACCGCGCCGCCTTTGCCCGCGAAGCCGTGCACCGGCTGGCCGAGCACGACATGTGCCGCATCCATTCGCTGACGCTGGACGGCCGCACGATCGCCTGCCTGGTCGTCTTCGTCGAAGCCGGCGTCGCCTACACCTGGAAGACCGCTTATGACGAGACGCTGGCGACCTATTCGCCGGGCACGCTGCTGATGATCGAGGTGACCAGGCAGCATCTCGACGACCCCAACATCATGATGACGGATTCCTGCGCCGTGCCCGACCACCCGGTGATGAGCCGGCTGTGGAGCGAGCGCAAGCCGATGGCCTCGCTGGTGATCGGACTGACGCCGGATGCCGACCGCCTCGCCCGCCAGGCCGCCTCGCAGCTGCATCTCTACCGCGAGACCCGCAACATGGCCCGTCTGCTGCGCAACCGCGTGAAGAGTTTGCTGGGACGGCGATAGCCACTGGATCAACGGCAAGACACCAGCTATGGCTCCGGCGGCAATTTCGGCCGGCCTTCACGACAAGCCATCCTGATGATCAGAACCTTTTTGCGTCACGCCGGTCCCCGTGCGGCCTTTTTGCTGCTTGCGCTGCTGCCTGTCCGCGCCTGGGCCGATAGCTGTCCCGAGGATTGCAGCGAGCCCGCGCCGTCCATCAACATCTACAGCCACACCGCCGCCAGCCATCTCAGCCCGGCCACGCTGGGTGCACTGCCGCGCGTCTATGTGCCGAACCGCTCCTCCAACAGCGTCACGGTGATCGACACCATGACACTCAAGGAAGTCGACAGGTTCCCGGTCGGCAGCAAACCGCAGCACGTCGTGCCGTCCTGGGACCTGAAGACGCTCTGGGTCGCCAACAATGGCACCGGCAAGAACGGCAGCCTGACGCCGATCGACCCGATGACCGGCAAGCCCGGCCCGCAGATCGCCGTGGACGATCCCTACAATTTGTATTTCATGCCGGGCGCGGCCATCGTCGTCGACGAAGCCCTGGAGCGGCTCGATTTCCGCGATCCTCACACCATGGCGCTAATGTCGAGCCTGCCGACGCCCACTTGCCCCGGCATCAACCACGCCGAATTCTCGGTCGACGGGGCCTACGCGATCTTCACCTGCGAATACGGCAATGGCGGATTGGCAAAGATCGACCTGAAGAACCAGAAGGTGCTTGGCCATCTCGACTTCTCGAAAATGGGCATGCCGCAGGACATCCGCCTCTCGCCCGACGGCAAGGTTTTTTACGTCGCCGACATGATGAATGACGGCGTGTTCCTCGTCGATGGCGACAGTTTCAAGGAAATCGGCTTCATCCCGACCGGCATCGGCGCCCATGGCTTCGTCGTCAGCCGCGACGGCAAGCGGCTCTATGTCTCGAACCGGGGCTCGCACAAGATGGAGCAGGGCCAGGCAAAGGGACCGGGCAGCGTGACGGTGATCGACTTCGCTACCCGCGCGGTCGTCACGCAATGGCCGATCCCCGGCGGCGGCAGCCCCGACATGGGCAACGTCAGCGCCGACGGCAAACAACTATGGCTGTCCGGCCGCTTCGACAGTGCCGCCTACATGATCGACACGACATCAGGCGCGGTGACCAAGTTTCGGGTTGGCTCAGAGCCGCACGGCCTGACGGTGTGGCCACAGCCGGGGCGGTATTCGCAAGGGCATACGGGGGATATGCGCTAAGTCCGTGTTCGAGGCGCGGCTCGAACGCAAAAGGTCGCAAGGGCAACCGCCCATCGGCCGGGACCCGGAACGAGCAGGGGCTTTCCTTGGAAACCGCGAAGCTGTAGCTCCACACACTGGTTTCGGATACTGCCAGAAGATGAACCTTCGCCGCATCGTCCTCATCGTCGCGCTTCTCAATCTTGCCTATTTCGGGATCGAGTTCGCTGTGGCGCTCGCCATTGGATCAGTGTCCCTGTTCGCCGACAGCATCGACTTTCTTGAAGATGCTTCCGTGAACCTCCTTATCCTGCTCGCACTTGGGTGGTCTGTGCGCTCCCGTGCGCGGGTGGGGATGGCATTGGCGCTCATCCTTCTCATGCCGGGTCTGGCAACGCTCTGGACGGCTTGGGAGAAGTTCAACGTGCCGGTGCCGCCGCAGCCCATCGCCTTGACCTTGGCGGGACTTGGCGCTCTCGCCGTCAACCTGTCCTGTGCCTACATGCTGGCCGCGCACCGGCATCGTGGCGGCAGCCTCACAAAGGCGGCCTTCCTGTCGGCCCGCAACGACGCCTTGGCCAACATCGCCATTATTGCCGCAGGGTTGGTCACGGCCTTGCTCTGGCATTCCGCGTGGCCCGATTTGGCGGTGGGATTGGGGATCGCGGTCATGAACGCCGACGCGGCCCGCGAAGTGTGGGAAGCTGCCCGTGAAGAACACCGTGCGGCGGCCTGAGAGCACGTAGAGCGGGGCTACCGGCCGCCGCTGATTGGCGCTATCGCTGTCATCCTCAGCAGCCGCGGTTGGCTCTGTGTTCGAGGCACTGTTCGAACCCGGAGGGTTCGCAAGGGCGACCGCCCGTCGGCCGGTCAGGCCGCCCCATCGGAGCCCGTGAGCGAAGCGAACTGGCGTGAGATAAAAAATGGTGCCCCTAGCCGGAATCGAACCAGCACTCCTTGCGGAACTCGATTTTGAGTCGAGCGCGTCTACCAATTCCGCCATAGGGGCTCAGGCCCAAAGGCCTGGATGGGCGCGGACTATACGGTTGGAGGCCTGTTCGTCAACTGGCCAAATGCGCCGCCGTGCCCTGCTTGCGGCAAAAGCCCGCCTTTCTGTTTCATGAAGCTCCTGCCATTGTGCGGCGCGGGAAATCTTTCTAGACAGACGCGCATCAAAGCGCGTTGCGTGTGGCAACCTGCATCCAGGAGAGCCGATGCTTCGCGGACTTTACGACTGGACCTTGTCGCTGGCGGCCCGCAAATCCGCCGAATGGTGGCTGGCCTTCATCGCTTTCGTCGAAAGCTCGGTGTTTTTCATACCTGCCGACGTCTTGTACCTGCCCATGGCGTTGGCGCGGCCCGAACGCGCCTATCGGTACGCGCTGACCGCCACCGTTGCGTCCGTGCTGGGCGGCATTGCCGGCTGGCTGATCGGTTACTATGCCTACGACACGATAGCACGGCCGATGCTGGAGCACTTTGGCGGCCTTGACGCGTTCGAGAGGTGGCAGTCGGCCGGCACCGGGCTGATGCTGGTGCTGCTCGTCACATCGGGTGCCGCCCACCTGCCGCCGATCAAGGTGGTCACCATTCTGGCAGGCGCCCTCCACGTCAATCTTTTCGTCTTCATCGTCTCCGCCATCCTGGCGCGTGGCGCTCGTTTCCTGCTTCTTGCCTGGCTGCTGCGCCGCTATGGCGAAGAGATCAAGGAATTCATCGAGAAGCGTTTGGGATTGATCGTCGGCGCCGGCGCCGCCGCCCTGATTTTGCTCTATATCGTCGTCAAATACGCCTTCTGACCGCCCAAGGCGGGCGGTGGGTCAGGACTATGCCGGCGGACGGCGAATTCAACGGACGAAACATGACAGCCACGATGACAGCCGATACCGGACGCCAGCGGACGCGCACCGCTTTGTTTCTCGCCGTCGCCATGGCCGCCACGGTCGGCTCCGCGCTCGCCTTCCAGCACATAGGCGGCTACATCCCCTGCCATCTGTGCCTGGAGCAGCGCACGCCCTATTATATCGGCGCCCCGCTGATGCTGCTGGCGGTGATCGCCTCGATGTTCAGCGCACCCGCATGGCTGACGCGCGGCCTGCTTGCCGTCGGCGGCCTGCTGATGCTCTACGGGCTCTATCTCGGCGTCTATCATTCGGGCGTCGAATGGGCCTGGTGGCAGGGCCCGGCCGATTGCACGGCCGGCGCCGGCCCGGTCGACACCGGCGGCAAGGGCGTGCTCGACGCACTCGACAAATTCGTGCCGCCATCCTGCGACAAGGCAGCCCTTCGTATCCTCGGCCTGTCGCTGGCCGGCTGGAACGCCATCGCCAGCTTCATCCTCGCCGCCGTCGCCTTTCGCGGCGCGCTGGCCCGCGATTAATCAAGTGCGAGGTCGCGCCATGCGGCCAGTCTCTAAATGTTGGCACCGCCCCTCATTGCCCTGCCGGGCATTTCTCCCCGTATAGTGACGGGGAGAAAGACGCAGTCATCAATGGTTTCGCCAATCCCGAACGCTGAAAGAAGGGCGCCAAATTTGCAGCCAATTCCCTTCTCCCCGTCACTATACGGGGAGAAGGTGGCGGCAGCCGGATGAGGGGCAGCACCTGACATCGGCGATTGCCCTGGCAAGGCCGATCGCGCCAATCCCTACGGCTCCAACTCCACATCCCAGTAGAGATAATCCATCCAGCTTTCATGCAGATGGTTGGGCGGGAACAGCCGGCCATTGTTGTGCAGGTCGTGCACGGTCGGCTGGTATGGCTTCTGCAGCGGCCACATCTTGGCGTGCGCCGGCATCATGCCGCCCTTCCTCAGATTGCAGGGTGAACAGGCGGCCACGACATTCTCCCACGTCGTGGCCCCGCCGCGATGGCGCGGGATGACGTGGTCGAAGGTCAGATCCTCGGGCGTGCCGCAATACTGGCACTGGAAGCGGTCGCGCAGGAACACGTTGAAGCGGGTGAATGCCGGGTGCCTCGACGGCTTCACATAGGCCTTCAGGCTGACGACGCTGGGCAGCTTCATCGAAAAGGTCGGCGAAGACACCGCATGCTCGTATTCGGCGACGATGTTGACCCGGTCGAGGAACACCGCCTTGATGGCGTCCTGCCAGGACCAGAGCGACAAGGGGTAATAGCTGAGCGGACGGTAATCCGCATTCAGCACCAGCGCAGGAAGCCCATCCGGAGATACGGCAACCGTCACCTTGTTGACCTCCTCGTTCTAGAACCGATCGGCGCGGATACTGTAAGCCCGACATGACAGGGATGTGAAGCGGATTGTCATCAGCCAAAAGCGGCAAAAATGCAGGATTTTCATGCTTTTTTACGGTTTCAGGCCGGAGGTGCTGCGTCCCGGCCCCTGGTTTCGCGATAATAGGACCAGAAAAGCCGCGATGCGACGCCTCGCCACGGGCTCCATGATTCGGCCAGAGCGATCAGCGTTTTCTCCGGCGGACGCGGCTCTATGCCGAGCGCGTGGCCAACCGCGCTCTGCAGCGCGACGTCGCGCGCGGGGAAAATATCGGGGTGGCCGGCGGCAAACAGGAGATAGACTTCCGCCGTCCACGGGCCGATGCCCGGCACCGCGATCATAGCCGCGATCGCCTCTTCGGCGTCGAGCGAACAGAGGTGATGCAGGTCGAGCCCCTCAACCACGGCCTGCGCAACCGCGATCAGACCGCGCTGCTTCGGCCGCGACAGCCCAGCCTCACGAAACATGTCCTCGCCGGCGGCAAGGATCGCCTGCGGCGTCAGCGGATCGACCAGTTTCACCAGCCGGCCGAAAATGGCATCGGCGCTCGCACGGGATACTTGTTGCGAAACGATAATGGAGGCCAGGCTTCGAAAGCCGGGCTCCGACAGCCGCAGCGGCACCTCGCCGGCCATGCCGCGCACCTTTTCCAGGCGCGGATCGATTGCGCAAAGCGCATCCAGCCCGCGCGCAATATCGTCCAGTGTCGCGATGCGTTGCATGTTTTCTTGTTCCTGAACCGACCTCACGGTAGCAATTGGCAAAACCGCTGCACAACCCGATTGCCGCTTGTGAGATGACGCTCCTGACATTCCGCTTCGCGCCGAGCCCGAATGGCGAACTGCATCTCGGCCATGCCTATTCGGCACTGCTCAACCAGCAACTGGCGCGTGCGGCCGGCGGCCGCCTGCTGCTGCGCATCGAGGACATCGACACGATCCGCTGCACGCCTGAATTCGAGGCCGGCATCTTTCGCGACCTCGAATGGTTAGGTCTCGAATGGGAACAGCCGGTGCGGCGCCAGGCCGAGCATTTCTCCGACTATCAGGCCGTGCTCAACCGGCTGGTCCGCGAAGAACTCGTCTACCCTGCCTTTATGAGCCGTGGCGAGATCAGGGCCTTCATCGCCGACAGCGAAAAGCGCGGCCGCGGCTGGCCGCGCGACCCGGACGGCGTGCCGCTTTATCCCGCCGCCGACAAGGCGCTGCCGGTCAGCGAACGCAACCGCCGCATCGCCGAAAATGCGCCCTTCGCCTGGCGCCTCGACATTGATGCAGCGCTGGCGCGCGTCGGCACGGATTTGTCCTGGCGCGAATTCACCAACGAGACGCTTTCGGCGACGCAGCGAGTCGAGGCGCGTCCGCAGGACTGGGGCGACGTCATTCTGGCGCGCCGCGACATCCCGACCAGCTATCACTTGGCCGTCGTCGTTGACGACGCTCTGCAAGGCGTCAGCCATGTCGTGCGTGGCCGCGACCTTTATTCCGCGACCGGCATCCAGCGCCTGCTGCAGGGACTGCTCGGCCTCGGCCAGCCGCAGTATTTCCACCACCGTCTCATTCTCGGACCGGATGGGCGCAAACTGTCGAAGAGTTTTGCTGATACCGGCCTTGCCGCGCTGAGGCAGGCAGGCATGTTGCCGGACGATGTCAGGCGGCTGGTCGGGCTCTGACTAAAGCCGGGCCAGCCCCGCCTTGAGCAGCGCCAACGCGCCTATAAACGCGAAGGCGCCGCCCAGTCCCCAGGCAACCGCGAGCTTCAGATCTCTCAGGACGATGCCATGTTCGTTCGCGGCCATGACCGCGACGAAAAAGCCGAGCGTGAACAGCAATGTGTTGCCGGTCGACCCAAAACCGTCCTCCTGCATGATGGCGTCGAGCGCTGAACCGAAGAAGAAGCCGAACACGGCCACACTGGCCACCGTCATCAACAGCCAGCTTGTATCGAGATGCAACAGCATGCGCGCTCCCTGTCGAAGCCGAAACGCCATGTCGCCGGATCGATCGACAGAAGTCGATTGCCCTGACGCCGCCCTTTGAATTCGGCCACCTCCTACATCAGGATGAGCTTATGTACCAATTGTTTCGCTTTGCTTGCCGGATTGAACCGCATTAGAGCAATTGCCGTATTTGTCTCTTCACCGAATCGGACCTCTCCACCGGAAACGGCTTCCCCGAAAATGCACAGTCTCAAGCGGTTCATCCCCGCCTCGTTTGTCGTCCTGTGGGCGACAGGTTTCATCGGCGCGCGCTACGCCATGCCCTGGGCCGAGCCCTTCACCTTTTTGGCGGCCCGCTTTGTCATCGCCGCCTTGCTGCTCGCCGGGCTGATGCTCGTGCTTGGCTCGAAGCGAGCCACAAGGGCAGAAGCGCTTCACGCCACGGTCTCTGGCATCCTCATGCATGGCATCTATCTCGGCGCGGTGTTCTGGGCGATCCACAGGGGCATGCCCGCCGGGCTTTCGGCGCTGATCGTCGGCCTGCAGCCACTGATCACCGCCGTGCTTGCCGGCCGATTCCTCGGCGAGGCCATCCTGCCGCGCCATTGGGCCGGCCTTGCCGTCGGCCTTGTGGGGGTGATCATCGTGCTGTGGCCGAAGCTCGGCGCGCTCGGCGGCGGCGTTACGCCCGAAACCCTGACGGCGTCGCTGGTCTCGGTGCTGGGCATGAGCGCCGGGACCATCTGGCAGAAGCGCTATGCCTCGGGTGGCGACCTGGTGGCGGCGACGATGTGGCAATATATCGGCGGCGGCTCGCTGATGATCCTAGCTTCGCTGGCACTGGAGACCCACACGGTGATCATCAACGGCGAACTGATCTTCGCCATGGCCTGGCTGGTCCTGGTGCTGTCGATCGGCGCCATCTTCCTGCTGATGGTGATGATCCGCGACGGCGAGATGTCGAAGGTCGCGTCGCTGTTCTACCTGGTGCCGGCCGTCACCGCTGTCATCGCCTGGGCGCTGTTCGGCGAACAGCTCAGCCTCGTGCAGATCGTCGGCATGGCAATCGCGACGCTCGGCGTCGGGCTGGCCACGGCTCGGCCAGCCAAAACCTAGCTGCCGACACGTGCGCGCGCTTCGAGAAAGCGGCTGATCGCCGCATTGAGTTCGCCGCCGAGGATGAAGATCGCCGACAGCATATAGAGGAAAACCACGGCGATCATGATCGAGGCGAGGCCGGCATAGGTCGTCACATAGGACGAGAAATGGTCGAGGTAGGTCGCGAACATCGTCGAGCCGACAAGCCACGCAGCCAGAGTGAAGATGATGCCAGGCACCAGCGAGACAAAGCGGCGCTTGCCCGCCGGCAGCCAGTAGTGGACGGCAAACAAGCCACCAATGATGACGGTTGAGGCGATGACGTAGCGCCACAGCGTGATCGTGCCCGTATAGGGTTTGATCCACTCGAAATGAGCTTCCGCCAGCCGCGCCAGCAAGGGCGCAAAGACCAGGAGCACGCTGATCGCCAGGAAACCGGCCGTCGCGATCAGCACGAAGAAAATGCTCTGCACCCGGCGGTAGATGATGCCCCGCGTTTCGGCGACGCGGTAGGCGCGGTTGAGCGAGGTGCGCAGCGCCTCGATGCCGTTGGAGGCGAAATAGGCCGCCAGAAGCACGCCGTAGGTCAAAAGATCGGTGCGCCGCACGGTCAGCACGTTGAGCACCTCGCGCGCGATAGGCTTGGCGATCTGTTCGGGCCAGGTGTCGAAGACCAGGTGCACGGCAGTATCGGCGAACGCCTGCGCACCGAGGAAGCTTGCCAGCGTGGTGGCGAAGATCAGGAACGGGAACAGCGCCATGAGCGAAGTGATCGCCAGATGGCTGGCCATGGCCCAGCCGTCATCGGTGTTGAAATGGCCAAGCGCGTCATAGAGCACGCGGCGCAGCACGACGATATTCCGCATCAAGAGCCGCGTTCCCTTCGATTGTCTCGACGCCGCGAATATGGGAAGGGATTGTGGCAAATGGCAACCCTTGCTCAAACCACGACGCCGCCTGCCAAAGAGTTGCGCACCATCATCGTCACCGGCGCCTCGTCCGGGATAGGCGCCCACTGCGCCCGTGCGCTGAAGGCGGATGGCTGGCGGGTGCTTGCAACGGCGCGCAAGCCGGATGACATAGCCGCACTTGAAGCCGACGGCATCGAGGCCTTTTATCTCGACTACCGTGAGCCGGATTCCATCGCAGCACTTGCGGCATCGGTGCTGAAGCGGACAGGCGGACGCCTCGACGCCCTGTTCAACAACGGCGCCCATGCACAGCCCGGCGCCGTCGAAGACCTGCCGGTTGCGGCATTGCGGGAGCAGTTCGAGGCCAATTTCTTCGGCTGGCACGACCTCACCCGACGCATCGTACCGGTAATGCGTCGCCAGGGACATGGCCGCCTCGTTCATTGTTCCTCGATCCTTGGGCTAGCGCCGGTGCCTTTTCGCGGCGCCTACTCAGCCTCCAAGCACGCGCTCGAAGGCCTGATGCTGTGCATGCAGCAGGAACTCAGGGGCAGCGGCATCCATGTCTCGCTGATCGAACCGGGGCCGGTGACCTCGAAAATCGCCAGCAACGGGCTGTTCTGGTTCCTGAAAAACATCGACCACGAGAATTCCGTCCACCACGTCGCCTATGCCACGCAGCTGGCGCGGCTTCGGGCCGGCGGCAGCTCATCACGGCTGAAAAAGGGGCCGGATGTGGTCTATGCGGCCTTGCGCCATGCACTTCTGTCGCGGCGCCCGCGCCCGCACTATGTGGTAACAGTGCCGGCCAGGATTGGCGTGATGCTCAAGCGCATCCTGCCGGCATCGATGCTCTACCGCGTTCTGGCCGGACGCGCCTGATCGCAACAGAACTGGGAACAGATCATGGCAACCGTCATCAAAGTCCTCCTCGTCCTCGTCATGGTCGCCGTGGTGATCGCGCTTGTCCGCGGCCTCATCAACATGATGCGCGGCGGCTCCGGTGTGAGCTCGAACAAGCTGATGCAGGCACGCGTGCTGCTGCAGGCGCTGGCGTTGGCACTGATCCTGCTGGTGGTGTATTTCACCCGCAAGTGACGGCCGTTCGGGAGGCGACGTGGTCAAGCTCAACAAGATCTACACCCGCACCGGCGATGACGGCACCACTGGCCTCGGCACCAGTGAACGCAGGCTGAAATCCGACCTGCGCGTCGATGCGTACGGCACCGTCGATGAAGCCAATGCCTGCATCGGCATCGCCCGCCTGCACACAGCGGCAAGTTATCCCGCCATCGACGCCATGCTGTCCCGCATCCAGAACGATCTGTTCGACCTCGGCGCCGATCTCGCCGTGCCCGACGACGGCAAGCCGCTCGGCTACGAGCCGCTGCGCATCATCGCCTCGCAGACCGACCGCGTCGAAAAGGATATCGACCTTCTCAACAAGGATCTGCAGCCGCTCAAATCCTTCGTGCTCAATGGCGGCACGCCGGCGGCGGCAGCACTTCATCTTGCCCGCACCGTGGCGCGACGGGCCGAGCGGATCATGGTGGCGCTGGCGCAGGACCCGGCCGAACATGTCAATCGCGAGGGGCTGAAATACATAAACCGCGTCTCCGACTTTCTGTTCGTCGCCGCCCGTGCGGTCAATGACAACGGAAATGCCGACGTGTTATGGGTGCCCGGCAAGAACCGCTGAATTTTCTCGAAGGCGGGAAAGGGCTTGGGGCATGTTCATCCCGCTTTACGACTCCAACAGGTTGCGCCACATCCGGCTGCAATATGTGACGATCGGCCTGATCGCGGCCAACGCGTTGGTCTTTCTCATCACCACGATCGGCGGCGAAAATTTCAACAATGCCGCCGTGCTCGGCCTCGGCTTTATTCCTTCCGTTGTCCACGATACGGCAGAACTCTCGCCCCAATTCGTCGTCATTCCGGAGAGCCTGAGTTACCTCACCTATGCCTTCCTGCATGCCGATATCTTTCATCTCGGCGGCAACATGCTGTTCCTGTGGGTGTTCGGCGATAATGTCGAGGACGCACTCGGCCACATCCGCTACCTCATCTTCTACCTGCTTTGCGCCATCGCCGGCGCCTTCTTGCAGGGGCTCGTCGCCTGGAGTTCGGAGGTTCCGCTGATCGGCGCCTCCGGCGCCATTGCCGGCGTCGTCGCCGCCTATCTGGTCCTCTACCCCCGGGTGAAAGTGTGGGTGCTGGTCTTTGCCCGGATTCCGCTGCGTATCCCGGCCTTCATCCCACTGATCCTGTGGATCGGCTTCCAGGTGGTGATGTTTGCCGCCGGCGGCGAAAACCAGATATCCTGGGCCTGCCATATTGGCGGCATCATTGCCGGTGGCGTGCTGGTGCTCATTATGCGCAGCCGCGGCGTGCCGCTGCTCGCCGGTGGCGACGGCGAACCGCAACCCGCCGATCAGCCAGCCGCTTCTACTGGGCCGGCGCCAGCCGGTCCCGCTCCCGTGCAACCTGAGACGCGTTGGGGCCGGGGTGGCGCTTCCGGTCACAAGTGAACCGATTTGGGTGGTTTGGCCGCTGCCGTGGCATATTGACGTGTTGCGTCGCCACAACTACGGAGAGCGCCACCGCTAGGCGGCAGAAGACCAGAATTCGTCCGGCCAGGATTCCGTTTGGCCGGAATTCAGTCAGGAATGTCGGCTTTCGACAACTCTGCGGAGGCGCACGCTGCTATAGCGCGCCCGGATATCTCAGGAGAGGTGACAGACAATGAAGATCCTTGTGCCCGTGAAGCGGGTTGTGGATGCGAACGTCAAGGTTCGCGTCAAGGCCGATGGTTCGGCGGTGGAACTCGCCAACGTCAAGATGGCGATGAACCCGTTCGACGAGATCGCGGTGGAAGAGGCGCTCCGGCTGAAGGAAGCCGGCAAGGCCGAAGAGATCATCGTCGTTTCGGTCGGCCCGCAGCAGGCGCAGGAAACGCTCCGCACCGCGCTCGCCATGGGCGCCGACCGCGCCATCCTGGTCAAGACCGACGAGCAGACCGAGCCGCTCGGCGTCGCCAAGGTGCTGAAGGGCGTCGTTGACGCCGAACAGCCCGGTCTCGTGATCCTCGGCAAGCAGGCGATCGATGATGACTCGAACCAGACCGGCCAGATGCTGGCCGCCCTGCTCGGCTGGGCACAGGGCACTTTCGCCTCCAAGGTCGTGATCGACGGCGACAAGGCCAAGGTGACGCGCGAAGTCGACGGCGGCCTGCAGACGGTAGAGCTGAAAATGCCGGCGATCATCACCGCCGACCTTCGTCTCAACCAGCCGCGCTATGCCTCGCTGCCCAACATCATGAAGGCCAAGAAGAAGCCGCTCGACGAAAAGAGCCCGGCCGATTACGGCGCCGACGTCAAGCCGCGCCTGAAGGTGCTCAAGACCGAGGAGCCCAGCGGCCGCAAGGCGGGCGTGAAGGTCAAGAGCGTCGCCGAACTGGTCGACAAGCTGAAGAACGAAGCCGGCGTGCTCTGAGACTGGAAGGAACAGATAAATGACCATTCTCCTCATCGCAGAACACGACAACGCAACTCTTTCCGACCAGACCGCCAAGGCGCTCTCGGCGGCGCTGCAGATCGGTTCGGACGTGCATGTTCTGGTTGCCGGCAAAGGCGCCAAAGGCGCTGCCGACGCCGCCGCCAAGCTCGAGGGCGTGAGCAAGGTGCTGCTGGCCGAGGCCGACGAACTGGCCGAGCGCCTCGCCGAACCGCTCGCCGCACTCGTTGTCTCGCTGGCCGGCGCCTACGACACCATAATCGCGCCGGCGACCTCGTCGGGCAAGAACGTCGCGCCGCGCGTCGCGGCCCTGCTCGATGTCGCGCAGGTGTCGGAAATCATCGAAGTGATTTCGCCCGATACCTTCAAGCGTCCGATCTATGCCGGCAACGCCATCCAGACGGTGCAGTCGAGCGACGCCAAGAAGGTGATCACCGTGCGGACCGCTTCCTTCCAGGGCGCGCCCGAAGGCGGTTCGGCCGCGGTCGAGACGATCCAGGCAGCGTCCAATCCGGGCCTGTCCACCTTCGTCGAGAACAGGCTGTCGGAGACCGACCGTCCGGAGCTGACCTCGGCCAAGATCATCATTTCGGGCGGCCGCGCGCTCGGCTCCTCGGAAAAGTTCCAGGAAGTCATTCTGCCGGTCGCCGACAAGCTCGGTGCAGCCGTCGGCGCCTCGCGCGCTGCCGTCGACGCCGGCTACGCCCCGAATGACTGGCAGGTCGGCCAAACCGGCAAGGTCGTGGCGCCGGACCTCTATATTGCCGTCGGCATTTCCGGCGCCATCCAGCACCTTGCCGGCATGAAGGATTCGAAGGTCATCGTCGCCATCAACAAGGACGAGGAGGCGCCGATCTTCCAGGTTGCCGATTATGGCCTGGTCGGCGACCTGTTCGTCATCCTGCCGGAACTGCAAAAGGCGCTTTGACGCTTTCTGCCAAAGCGTATTAAATTGTGAAAGGGTGGGGTAGACGAAGCTGCCCCACCCTTTTAGTTTGCACTGCACAAAAAGCAGGCCGCAAAGGCCTTTTCGACGGGATCGCTGCAAATGGCCAAGATCGAGACGATCGGCATCATCGGCGCCGGCCAGATGGGCGGCGGCATCGCGCATGTATCAGCACTTTCGGGTTTCAAGGTGCTGATCTACGACGTCTCGCCCGACCGTATCGAGAAGGGCATTGCCACGGTCAGCGGCAACATGGCCCGTCAGGTCGGCTCCGGCAAGCTTGAGGAAAAGCTGCGTAACGAAGCGATGGCGCGCATTTCCGCAGCCCCCACCATGGCTGATCTCGCCGGTGCCGATCTGGTTATCGAGGCGGCGACGGAGGACGAGACGGTCAAGCGCAAGATTTACGCGCAGCTCTGTCCCCAGCTCAACCCGGAAGCCATTCTGGCGACCAACACCTCGTCGATTTCGATCACCCGGCTTGCGGCGCAGACCGACCGTCCCGAGCGTTTTATCGGCATACATTTCATGAACCCCGTGCCGCTAATGAAGCTGGTCGAACTGGTGCGCGGCATCGCTACCGAGGATCAGACCTTCGAGGCGGCCAAGGCCTATGTGAAACAGCTCGACAAGACGATCACCGTCTCTGAAGATTTTCCGGCCTTCATCGTCAACCGCATTCTGTTGCCGATGATCAACGAGGCGATCTACACGCTCTATGAGGGGGTCGGCTCGGTCGATGCCATCGACACCGCCATGCGGCTCGGCGCCAACCATCCGATGGGACCGCTGCAGCTCGCCGATTTCATCGGCCTCGACACCTGCCTGTCGATTATGCAGGTGCTGCATGACGGCCTGTCGGATTCGAAATATCGCCCCTGCCCGCTGCTGGTGAAATATGTCGAGGCCGGCTGGCTCGGCCGCAAGACCGGGCGCGGCTTCTACGACTATCGCGGCGAGCATCCGGTTCCGACGCGCTAACCCACAAAAACGGTAACTTAGTTCCGCCCTCAGGACGCCGCTGCAAGCGGCGGCTCTGCTTGGCCGCTTGATCCGGTATCGTCAGGCGCCACGGAAACACAGCCGCGGCCGGCGGCCTTGGCCGCATAGCAGGCAGCATCGGCCCGGGCGATGATCTCGTCGACTTCACCGCTGTTGCTGTGGATCGGCGCCAGCCCGATGCTGGCGTCTATCGCATGCGGCCGGCCGTCCCAGGTGAACTGCAGGGCGCGGATCGCTTCAATGATCGAGCGCGCGGCAATCCTGGCGCCGGCGCTCGAGCCGGCTTTCAGGACGACCGCGAATTCGTCGCCGCCGAAGCGGGCCACGATATCCTCCGGCCCAAGCGCACCGCGAATGGCCTCGGCAACCCGCTTCAGCAAGGCGTCGCCGGCGGCGTGGCCGCCAGTGTCGTTGACCAGCTTGAAATGATCGAGATCGATGAACATGAAATGATGCTCGCCCGCCGGCCTGGCCGTGCCGGCCTTGCGGCTCCGGTCGACCAGTTCCTCCATGGTGCGGATAAAGCTCGAACGGTTGGCAAGGCCGGTCAGCGCATGATGCGCGGCGGCATAGGCGAGCTGGCGCTGCAAGGCGCGCGCATCGGTGAAGTCCTGGAAGACAATGACAAGACCGCAGAACTCCTGGCGGTCGTTCATGATCGGCGACACCACCTGGCGGATGCTGCAGCGTGTGTCGTCGCGACGGATGAGGACGGCGCGACTGTTCTGGTCGACAGGGCTGGCGCTGCCGAGCGCCGGCCGCGTCATGCCGATCCTTTGCCCGGTTTCTTCGTCCACCGCCCAGTAGACATGGCCAAGCGTCTTGCCGAGCGCCTCCGCGCCAACAACGCCGGTGAGCTTTTCGGCGACCGGGTTCATGAAGGTGATGCGGTTGGCGGCATCGGTGCAGATGACGGCGTCGCCGATCGACTGCAGCGTCACCCTCAGCCGCTCCTTCTCGTCGGCCAGCATTGCCGCCGATACGATGAGGCTTTCCTCGGTTTGCTTGCGCTGGGTGATGTCGGTCAGGCTGCCGATGGCCCTGACCAGCCGTCCGTCCTTGTCGCGTTCGAGCGTCTTGCCGCGGTCGAGGATCCAGACCCAGTGGCCATCCTTGTGGCGCATCCGGAACTCGGCTTCGAAGAACGGTGTCCTGCCCTCCAGATGGGCACGATCGGCTTCGGCGACGTTTTCGCGATCGTCGGGGTGGATCATCGCCAGCCAGCGGTCGGGGTCGCCGTCCAGTTCGCCATCGGCATAGCCCAGCATCTTCACCCAGGTGGCGGAGTAGGTGGTGCCGCCCTTCCGCATATCAAGATCCCAGACGCCTTGTCCGGCGCTGGCCAGGGCAAAATTCCAGCGCGTTTCGGCCTCGGCTATGCGCGCCTCGGATTGCTTGCGCGCGTCGATATCCTCGATCTGCGAGACCAGGTAGAGCGGGCGGCCGCTCTTCTCGTCACGAATGACGGAGCCCGCAAGATGGGCCCATACCGGCGTGCCGTCCTTCCTGAGGTAGCGCTTTTCGAAGTGGAAAGCGTTGACGGTGCCCGCCCGCATGCCGTCCATCGTCTCACGGCCGATCTGCACATCGTCGGGATGGGTGATCTGAAAGAAGGTCAGCGCCTCGATCTCCTGCTTGCTGTAGCCGAGCATGGCGGCGAAGGCCGGGTTGGTTTCGTGGATGCGGCCGTCGAGGCCGACAATGGCGATGCCGATCGCCGAATCCTCCATGGCGCGGCGGAAACGCTGCTCGCTTTCGGCGATCTGCCGGCGATCGTCCAGTATCCGGTAAACGAACAGGGCGGCGAGAATCAGCGCCACGGCGGCGACCGGCACCGATATCTGCAAGCATAGCTTCAGCACTTCGGCGCTGACATCGAGCCGCGACAGCAGGAGCGCGACCACGGCAGCGCAAAGCCCTCCGGCCGCAAGCACCAAAGCCACGTGACTGTCAGCCCGCAGGCTTTTTCGCTCTCGCCGCATCACTGTGCATGCCACCCCATGCGCAACACATTTCTGCAAAAAACACTGGATGATCGATTTTAAGGAAAGGTTGCGTCGGAGCCACCGGCAACACGGTGAACCCGCAAACAATTGCCGGCATGATTAAGGATCGGTGATTATTGGGCGATCTTGAACGGCCCGGTCACCAGCGCACGAAGAACCGTCCCCCGAGCGCGCCCAGACCGGCGAGGACGGCGATGGCGAGCGTGTACCAGGTGGCGACGAAAAGCGGCGAATCGTCGAAGCAGTGCGCGGCGTAGAAGGTCGCCGCCAGGCCGCCGGCGAGCAGTCCCGCGACCGCCCCGGCCAACACCGGCCGCGTCGGCGCGCCATAGCGCAGCATCCACAGGAAGACGGCAAGCGGGCCGATGCCGATCAGCGGGATGAAGCCCATGCAGATCATCATGTTGGAGCCGACCATGCGCGTGCTCCACATCGGCTCCGGCACCATGAACAGTTCGAGAGCCACCGCCACGGCCACCAGCAGCGGCGCCGCCAGCATCCAGGCCGCAGCTCTCGCCGTCGAAGCGCCCGGCGTCGACAACGCCCGGACCAGGCCAAAGGCGGTGACGACGAGCACGATGGTGAACACGAACTTCGCCAGGAACCGCATCGTGTGCATGGCGGTCATGATGTCGGGACGCGGGCCGATGGTGAGAAAGAAGACCAGAGCCGCGATCACCGCCGCGGCTGCCGCCGCCATCAACCAGGCCGAGCGCAGCGGCATCGCCTTGCTGCTTGTGTCGGCGTCGAGTGCCTTGATGAGATCCTCCGTCCTCATGTCACTGCCGCCCGAAGCGCCCCTGCCCAAATCGCTTGGCGATCGCGGCAAGCCCGCGATGCAGCGACACCCGCACCGCCGTCTCGCTGACGCCGAGCCTGGCCGCCGTCTCGCCGATGGAGCGGCCGTCGACCGAGATCGAAGAAACGACGGAACGCTGCGCAGCCGGCAGTCCGTCCAGCGCCCGGTTGATGTCGCGTTCGCTGACGGTCTCGGTTTCCGGCTCGGCAAAGGTCTCGGCGATCTCGTCGATCTCGATTTCGATGCGCCGTCCGCGCCGCCGGAAAGCATCGATCAGCTTGAAGCGGGCTATCGCATAGATCCATGGCAACACCGGCGCGTCCTGGCGCCAGGTATGCCGTTTCACATGAATGGCCAGCAAGGTTTCCTGCACAACATCCTCGGGATCGACCCCGCCCTGTACGATCTTGCGCCTCGCAAAGCCGCGAACCAGCGCGGCGATCCGGTGCAAAAAGTCGGCGTAGGCCCTTTCATCTCCCGCGATCGCGGCCCGCATCAGCCGGGAAAGCTCGGCCTCATCCTTGCCGCTCACAAGAGTTCACTCCCCGATCTTCGCGCCTCGGCACCGATTTGTTACGTGTCCGGCGAAATGATGTCCAAGCCAAAGTGCCGCAAAATCACGAAAGTTTGCGGGAGCGGCGACCGATTGAAGCAGCCGAGCAATGTTGACTACTGCTGTCAGGTATCGATAGGTGCAGCCTGCGAAACCAGAACCACCGAGATTGAGGATGACACCATGAGATACACGCTCTCCACCCTAGCGGAGGCCACAGCGCTGGCCGTGAGCATGATCGCCGGGCCGGCGATGGCCGCGGATGCCGGCATCATCGTCTACAACGCCCAGCATGAGAGCCTGGCCAAGGAATGGGTCGAAGGTTTCACCAAGGAAACCGGCATCAAGGTCACGCTGCGCAATGGCGGCGACAGCGATTTCTCCAACCAGATCGTCGCCGAGGGCGCTTCTTCGCCGGCCGACGTGTTCCTGACCGAAAACTCGCCGGCGATGACCCTGGTCGAAGCGGCGGGCCTTTTCGCGCCGGTCGACGCCGACACGCTGGCGCAAGTCCCGGCCGAATTCCAGCCGAGCAGCGGCAGATGGGTGGGTGTCGCGGCGCGCAGCACCGTCTTTGCCTACAACAAAACCAAGCTCACGGCCGAAAAGCTGCCCAAATCGATGCTCGATCTCGCCGATCCGAGCTGGAAAGGCCGCTGGGCAGCCTCGCCTTCCGGCGCCGATTTTCAGGCCATCGTCAGCGCGTTGCTCGAGCTCAAGGGCGAAGCCGCAACCGCCGACTGGCTGAAGGCCATGAAGGAGAATTTCACCGCCTACAAGGGCAACGGCGCGGTGATGAAGGCGGTCAATGCCGGCGAGATCGAAGGCGGAATCATCTACCACTATTACTATTTCGGCGATCAGGCAAAGACCGGCGAAAACAGCAAGAACGTCGAACTGCATTATTTCAAGAACCAGGATCCCGGCGCTTTCGTCTCGATCTCCGGCGGCGGCGTGCTCGCCTCGAGCAAACACCCGAAGGAAGCCCAGGCGTTCCTCAAATGGGTGACCGGGAAAGGCGGCCAGGACGTGCTGAAGACCGGCACGTCCTTCGAATACGCTATCGGCAAGGACGCGCAGTCCAATCCCAAGCTGGTGCCGCTGGCCGACCTGCAGGCGCCGAAGGTCGATCCGGCGACACTGAACTCCAAAAAGGTGACGGACCTGATGACGGCAGCCGGCTTGCTTTAGGCTGGGTTCGTCCTAAAAGGGCAACGATTGCGCTCCTGCCGGACTTTCCGCAGGAGCGCTCTGTTTTCGAGATGGCATTGTCCATGACAACACATTGCGTTTCCGGCCGCGCCTGCGGCGCCCCCGCCCCGGCGGCAGTGGCGCGGTCGAGCTGATGCAAACTGCGGTCGATCTCGCACGTTCAGGCCAGACAGTCGGGCGGTCCCGCCGGAAGCCCATGTCCTGGATCGCGCTTGCCGCCATAATTGTCTCGCTGCTGTCGCTGCTGCCGCTGGCGTTCATCATCTGGATCGGTGTGCAGATCGGCTGGGACACTGCTTCGGCCCTGGTCTTCCGGCCGCGCGTCGGCGAACTCCTGGTCAACACCGTGCTTCTGGTGGCGCTCACCGTGCCGATCGCCACCGTGCTGTCGGTGACGCTGGCATGGCTGACCGAGCGCAGCGACCTGCCAGGCGCCCGCCTCTGGGCCTGGCTGTCGGTAGCGCCGCTTGCCATCCCCGCCTTCGTGCACTCCTATGCCTGGATTACCCTGGTGCCGGGACTGCATGGCCTGTGGGCCGGCGTGCTGGTGTCGGTCCTTGCCTATTTCCCATTCCTCTATTTGCCACTAGCGGCCGCATTGCGCCGGCTGGATCCCGCCCTGGAAGATGCGGCCGCAGCGCTTGGCCTCGGACCATGGCGCGTGTTTTGGCGCGTCGTGCTGCCGCAGCTCAGGCTCGCCATTTGCGGCGGTGCGCTGCTGGTTGGACTTCATCTGCTTGCCGAATACGGCCTCTATGTCTTCATCCGCTTCGACACTTTCACCACCGCGATCGTCGACCAGTTCCAGTCGACCTTCAACGGCCCCGCCGCCAACATGCTGGCCGGCGTCCTGGTGACATGCTGCTTCGTGCTGCTCGCTCTGGAGGTGCTGGTGCGCGGCGAAGAGCGCTATGCCCGCGTCGGCTCAGGCGCGGCGCGCCACCGGCAGCGCTCGAGGCTCGGGCGCGCCACGCTGGCTTGCCTGGCTCTGCCTGCCGTCACCACGCTGCTCGCCATCGGCGTGCCCTTCGTCACCATCGGCCGCTGGCTGGTCGCCGGAGGCGCCGATGTCTGGCGTTTGGACGAGATCGGCCTGGCGCTTGGCCAGACGCTGTTCCTGGCGCTGGCCGGCGCCTTGCTTGCGACCATCGCCGCCATGCCGATGGCCTGGATCTCGATCCGCGCGCCGGGACCGCTGCAGCGGCTGCTCGAAGGCTGCAACTACATTGTCGGTTCGCTGCCCGGCGTGGTCATCGCGCTGGCCTTGGTCACCATTACCGTGCGCATCGCCATACCGCTCTACCAGACGCTGTTCACAATCCTGGTCGCCTATGCCCTGATGTTCCTGCCGCGCGCCTTGATCAGCCTCAGAGCCTCGATCGCACAGGCGCCGGTCGAGCTCGAACGCGCCGCCGCCAGCCTTGGCCGGCCGCCGCTGAAGGCGCTTTGGTCGACAACGATTCGCCTGTCGGCGCCGGGGGCTGCGGCCGGCATGGCGCTGGTCGCGCTCGGCATCATGAACGAGCTGACCGCCACCCAGATGCTGGCGCCCAACGGCACGCGCACGCTGGCCATGGCGTTCTGGTCCTATAGCGGCGAGATCGACTATGCGTCGGCCGCCCCTTACGCCTTCATCATGGTGGCGATGTCGCTGCCGCTGACCTGGCTGCTCTATGTCCAGTCGAAACGGATGGCCGGGCGATGAGCTTTCTCGAAATCAGCGGCCTTACCAAGCAGTATGGTCCGGTGGCCGCCCTTGCCGGGGTCGACCTCAGCGCCGCCAGCGGCAGTCGCACCGCCATCGTCGGCCCGTCCGGCTGCGGCAAGACCACCTTGCTGCGGCTGATCGCCGGCTTCGAGGCGCCGGACCAGGGCCGCGTCGTGCTCGACGGCGAAGTGCTGGCCAATGGCGGCCATGCGGTGCCCGCGTATCGCCGCGGCATCGGCCTGGTGGCGCAGGACGGCGCCCTGTTCCCGCATCTCAGCATCGCCGACAATATCGGCTTCGGCATGGCCCGCGGCGAGGACCAGCGCGCCGAGCGCATCGCCGAGCTCGCCTATACCGTTGGGCTCGACAAGGCGATCCTCAAACGCCGTCCGCATCAGCTTTCCGGCGGCCAGCAGCAGCGTGTGGCGCTGGCGCGCGCCATGGCGATGAAGCCCAGGCTGATGTTGCTCGACGAGCCGTTCTCGGCGCTCGACACGGGGCTGCGCGCCTCGATGCGCAAGGCCGTGGCCGAACTGCTCGAAGCGGCCGGCATCACCACCATCCTGGTCACCCACGACCAGGCCGAGGCGCTGTCCTTCGCCAGCCAGGTCGCGGTGATGCGCGACGGAAAGTTCTCGCAGGTCGGCACGCCGCGTGAGCTCTATATGCAGCCGAAGGACCGCATGGTCGCCGAGTTTCTTGGCGACGCCATCATCTTGCCGGCAAAGATTTCAGGCGGCTTCGCCACCTCCTCGCTCGGCCGCATCGCCGTCGACTCGAAGGAGCGGCGCGACATCGCCCGCATCATGCTGCGACCGGAGCAGGTGCAGGTAAAGCGCACGTCGCGCGAAGGCATGTCGGGTCCTGCGGGCACGATCTTCGCCGAGGTGACGGACTCGGAATTCGCCGGCTCGATGTGCACCATTGCGGTGCGGTTGTTGAACAACCCCGATCCGCCCGACGCCGCGGCGATCGGCAGCACGCCGCTGATCCTGCGCAAACCGAGTATCGACGCGCCTTCCGTCGGCGAGATCGTGCGCCTGACCGTCTCCGGCAAGGCGCATGTCTTCGCCTGAACTGCCGATGCGTCGGATTGGCGCGAGCGGCTGCGTCAATCGGCTCGTTTCCCAGCATTGTCGAACCAATGCAGCTTCTCGGCCCTGGCCACGACGCGCAGTTGATCGCCGGGTTTGGCCGTGGCGCGGCCGGCCACACGCACGACGATGCGGTTGCCGCCGGCGGCACAGTGAAGAAAGCTTTCGGCTCCCACAGGTTCGACCGCCTCGACCGCCGCAGGCAGAATAAGCGCGCCGGATGATGCCTCAGCACTGAAGGTGACGTCGGCATCCTCAGGGCGGAAGCCAAGCGTGGCGGCGTTCGTAGGCGCGAAGTCAACCGTCTTGCCGTCGGTCAGCGCCGGACCAGCCGGTCCTTGCGAAAGAGGCAGAAGGTTCATCGGCGGTGCGCCGATGAAGGAAGCGACGAAGGTCGAGGCTGGCTTCTCGTAGATGTCGAGCGGCGCGCCCGTCTGCTCGACCAATCCGCCATTCATGACGACGAGAATATCGGCCAGCGTCATCGCCTCAAGCTGGTCATGGGTAACGTAGACCGAGGTGACACCGAGCGAGCGCTGCAAATTCTTGATTTCGACCCGCATCTGGCCGCGCAGTTTGGCGTCCAGGTTGGAAAGCGGTTCGTCGAACAGAAAGACTTTCGGATTGCGCACGATTGCGCGACCCATGGCCACGCGCTGGCGCTGGCCGCCGGAAAGCTCGCGTGGGCGCCGGTCGAGCAGCGCCGTGAGTTCCAGGACCTTGGCGGTCGAGCGAACCCTGCTGTCGATCTCGTCCTTGGGAGTACCCCGGTTGCGCAACCCGTAGGCCATGTTGTCGTAGACCTTCATATGCGGATAGAGCGCATAGTTCTGGAACACCATGGCGATGTCGCGCTCGGTCGGACCGATCGTGTTGACGATCTTGCCGTCGATGGCGACGGTGCCGGAAGAAATGGTCTCAAGCCCGGCGATCATCCGCAGCAGCGTGGACTTGCCGCAGCCGGACGGCCCAACCAGCACGCAAAGCTCCTTGTCGGGAATGGCGATCGAGACACCCCTCACCGCCTCGACGCCGCCGGGATAGACTTTCTTCACATCCTTCAGATCGACGGTCGCCATCAGCTTCTCACTTTTCGGTATCGACCAGTCCGCGCACGAACCAGCGTTGCATCAGCACCACGATCAGGATCGGCGGCAGTATGGCCAGCATCGCGGTGACCATGACCAGATGCCATTGGGTATCGGCATCGGCGAAGGAAACCATCTTTCTAAGTGCGATGACGATGGTGTTCATGTCGTTGCTGTTGGTGACGAGCAGCGGCCACAGGTACTGCGTCCAGCCATAGATGAAGAGGATGACGAACAGTGCTGCGATGTTGGTGCGCGACAGCGGCAACAGGATGTCGAAAAAAAAGCGCCATGGCCCGGCGCCGTCGACACGCGCCGCTTCCGCCAACTCACCTGGAATGGTCATGAAGAACTGGCGAAACAGAAGCGTGGCGGTGGCCGAGGCGATCAGCGGAATGATCAGGCCGGCATAGGTGTCGATCATGCCGAGATCGACCATCACCTTGTAGGTCGGCAGGATGCGCACCTCGACGGGAAGCATCAGGGTGATGAAGATCAGCCAGAAGAAGACCATCCGAAGCGGAAAACGGAAGAACACGATCGCATAGGCCGAAAGGATCGAGATGAAAATCTTCCCCACCGCAATGCCGAGCGCCATGATCGTGGTGTTGAGCAGCAATCGGCCGACACTGACGCCGCCGATGCGGCCGACACCGCCAAACAGCGCCTCGCTGTAATTGTTCCAGACCTGGTCGCCGGGCAAAAGAGGCAATGGCGGCTTGAGGATGGTCTGCAGCGTCTGCGTGGAGGCAACGAAGGTGTAGTAGATCGGGAAAGCGACGATCAGGATGCCCAGGATGAGCACGGCGTGGGCGATGAGGGCGCGAAGCGGGGACTGACCAATCATCGCTCGCGCTCAACCGTAGTGGACTTTGCGTTCCACATAGCGGAACTGGATGGCCGTGAGTGAGATGACGATGACCATCAGGATGACCGACTGCGCGGCCGAATCGCCGAGGATCAAATTGACGAAACCGTCATTGTAGACCTTGTAGACCAGCGTCTCGGTGGCCTTGCCCGGCCCGCCGCCGGTGACCGCATGGACGATACCGAAAGTGTCGAACAGCGCATAGACCGTGTTGACGACCAGCAGGAAGAAGGTCGTCGGCGCGAGCAGCGGGAAAACGATGGTCCAGAAGCGCTTCGTCTCCCCGGCGCCGTCCATGGCCGCCGCCTCTATCAACGTCTTAGGCACCGCCTGCAGCCCGGCGACGAAGAACAGGAAATTGTAGCTGATCTGCTTCCAGGCAGCCGCAGACACCAGCAGGATCATGGCTTGGTTTCCGTTGAGCAAGGGATCCCAGGCAATGCCGAGACCTCTCAAGGCGTAGGCCAGCGAACCGATCGAGGGGTTGAACAGAAACAGCCACAACATGCCGGCAATCGCCGGCGCCACCGCATACGGCCAGATCAGCAGCGTGCGATAAAGGCCTTTGCCGCGCACCACCTTCTCGGCCATGACGGCAAGCAACAGGGCCACACCCATGGCGACGATCGCGGTCGCCAGAGAGAACACCAGCGTAACTTTGATCGAGTTGAGGTAGGCCGGGTCGGCCAGCACCTTGCGAAAATTGGCGAGCCCGACGAAGTTGCTCTTCAGCCCGAACGGGTCTTCCCTAAGCATCGACTGGTAGAGCGCCTGCCCCGTCGGCCAGTAGAAAAAGATCAGCGTAATGGCGAGTTGCGGCGCCACCAGCAGGTAAGGCAGGGTCTTGTTGGGAAAGACGACGCGTGGAGACAGTGTGGTTCCCTCGCTGTTCAGGAAGTCGTCCACGCGGGTCCGCGTGGACGAGGTTCGACTGACAAACCGCTTCAGTTTCCGATCGCTTCCTGAATCGCCTTGTTGCCGCGTGCGACCGCATTGTCGAGCGCCTGCTGCGCAGTCTGCTGGCCGGCCAGCATCTTCTCGAACTCCTCATTCTCGATGTCGCGCACCTGCGGCAGGTTGACGAGGCGCACGCCCTTCGAGTTCTCGGTCGGCGCCTTGCCCAGCATCTGCAGGATCGGCGTCTCACGGCCCGGGTTCTTGTCATAGAAGCCGGACTTCTTGGTCGCCTCATAGGCAGCGAGCGTCACCGGCAGATAACCCGACTTCTGATGCAGATACTCTTGCACTTCGGTCTTGGAGAGATAGGAGAAGAACGCCGCCACGCCCTTGTATTCCTCGTCCGATTTGTTGCCGAACACCCACAGGCTGGCGCCGCCCGGCGTGGTGTTCTGGGGCGCGCCCTTGGCGTCACTATCATAGGGAAGCTGGCCGATGCCGTAGTTCATGCCCGATTTGACGATGTCACCGAGACCCCCTGACGATTCGGTGAAGATGCCGCATTCTCCGGCAAGAAAGATCTGCTTGGCTTCGGATGTACGGCCGCCATATTTGAAGGTGCCGTCCTTGGCCAGGTCGGCGAGCGCCTGGAAATGATTGACGAAGATCGGCGCATTGATCTTGAGCTCGACGTCGGTTCCGGCAAGTCCATTCTGGTTGGTGCCATAGGAAACGTCGTTCCAGGCAGCGAAGGCCTCAAGGTGGATCCAGGTCAACCAGGTCGAGGTATAGCCGCAGGAAGCGGCGCCGCTCGCCTTGATCTTCTTGGCGGCTTCCCACACCTCGTTCCAGGTCTTTGGCGGATTGTTCACATCAAGCCCGGCCTTCTGGAAGATATCCTTGTTGTAGTAGAGGATGGGCGACGAGGAATTATAGGGGAAGGACAGCATGGTCCCGTCCGGCTTCGAATAGTAGCCGACGATGCCGGGCAAGTACTGGCTCTTGTCGAAGGTCACGCCGGCGCTGGTCAGCACATCGGCCACCGGTTTGATCGCACCTTCGGCTGCCATCATGACGCCGGTACCCACGTCGAACACCTGGATGATGTCGGGCGCTTGCCCCGCACGATAGGCAGCGATGCCGGCATTCAGCGTTTCGGGATAGGTGCCCTTGAAAACAGGGAGAATTTCATAGTCGCTCTGGCTGGCATTGAAATCCTTGGCGATTTTGTCGACCACCTCGGCATTCGCGCCGGTCATGGCATGCCACCAACTGATCTGGGTGGCGGCGAAGGCGGAGGTGGTGGAAAGCAGGGTCAAGATGGCGGCAACACCGGCCGCAAAGCCGAACAACTTCATGTTTCATCTCCCGTTTGTCATTGGCGAAAGGGGCGCTCCCGCGAACGCAATATGTGTCGCTGATGACAATCGGACAACGGATTTGTTGCTGTTTCGTGAATTTCATACCCGGCTAACTTCGCGCCCCCTCGCCTTGCAACGAGGACAGAGAGAAATGCCAAGCCGGCTCAGCGATAGAATGGGGAATGGTGGGCCTGCAAGGATCGCCGACCGCCCAGCGATGCGTGAAGGGCCCGCGTGACAGCGCCACGCACCTGCACCGTGCGGCCGCCATACCGGCGCTCGGCCAGATCGAGATCGGCCGAGCGGCATCGCGCCAGGCGCTGCTGTAACCGTGCGTCTGGAATGAGACAGGATCGCCGCAAGGTACAACCCGAAAAACCCGCTGTAGTTGTAGTTCGCATAACCGATTCTTCGTCAAGCGCGACATACTAATCAAGTGGACGGCTTGATTGCTGTGGGAGAGCAGGTGGGGCGAGATGCTGACGGTCTATAATTGTATCGTGCATGAGCACGATCTGAGACTGGTCGCACTGGCAGCGCTCATTTGCGGTATTTCTTCCTTCTCGGCGGTCAACCTGCTTCGCCATGTCGACCGCTCGAGCGAGCGCAACCGCTATACCTGGCTGATGATAGCAGCCACTTCCACCGGCTTCGGTATCTGGGCGACGCATTTCATCGCAATGCTTGCCTTTTCCCCTGGAATCCCCAACGCCTACAATACGGAAATGTCGGCGCTTTCGCTCGCCGGTTCCGTCGCCCTGACCGCCGCGGGCATGTGGATCGCCACCTTGCGCCGGGGCATCGACTACCCTCTGGTCGGCGGCGCGGTCCTCGGCGCTGGTATCGCCGCCATGCACTATATCGGCATGGCCGCCTTCGAGGTCGAAGGGCGCATCGTCTGGAACCCGCTGCTGGTCGGCGTCTCGGTGCTGACAGGCGTCACCCTCGCCGCGCTGGCGCTGCTGGTCGTGTTGCGACGGCCGTCCATGCAGGCCACAATCGCCGCCGCCATCCTGTTGACGCTGGCGATCTGCAGCCTGCACTTCATCGCCATGGGCGCGGTGTCGATCTTCCCGGACTCCTCCATCGAGATATCGCAGTTCACGGTCGAACCGGTGTCGCAGGCCTTCGCCGCCGCTGCAGTCAGCATGGCTATCCTGGTGCTTTCAGCCGCAGCATTGTGGATCGACCTTCGCTTCCGGCGTCACAAGCTCGAGGCCGAGCGCATGCACGGCCTCGCCAACGCCGCCGTCGAGGGGCTGATCGTCTGCGACGGCGCCCGCATCGTCAGCGCCAATGACAGCATCGCGGCACTCACCGGCATTGCGCCTGAAGTGCTGAACGCGATGCTGCTTGGCGACCTCTTCGGCGAACGCACCGCGGCCGGCATGTCCGACTGCAGCGGACAGGCACAGGAAGCAGAGCTCAGAGCCCATGACGGCGCCACCATCCCCGTCGAACTTATCGCCAGAAGCATCGACTATTGCGGCAAGCGGCACAGCGTGGTCGCCGTGCGCGACATCCGCGAACGCAGGAAGGCCGAGCAGGAGATCCTGCGCCTCGCCCATTTCGACCCGCTGACCGGGCTCCCCAACCGCCGCAGTTTCTCCGGCCGGCTTGAGGCCGAAATTGCCGCAATGGACCGCGGCGGCAAGGGTGGGCATCTTGCGCTGCTGCTGCTCGACCTCGACCGCTTCAAGGAAGTGAACGACCTGTTCGGGCACGGCGCCGGCGATGCCATGCTGCAGAAGGTGGCGCTATGCGCCTCCGCCGTGCTCCGCCACGGACAGATGCTGGCGCGTCTCGGCGGCGACGAGTTCGCCATCATCGCTCCGAACCTTCCCGATCCGCAGGCGGCCGGCCGCATCGCCGAGGCGGTGCTGGCTGCCATGCGCGAGGAAAACCGGCTGTCGGTCGGTGGCGGCCTGGTATCGGCCAGCATCGGCATTGCACTTTATCCGCTCGACGCCGATGAGCCGACAATCCTGGTCAGCCACGCCGACACCGCGCTCTATCGCGCCAAGGCCGAGGGCAAGGACACCTACCGTTACTTCGAGGCCTCGATGGGCGCCGAGGCGCGAGACCGGCGCGTGATGGAGCACGAACTGCGCCAGGCCATGGCGCGCGATGAGTTTCGCCTCGTCTACCAGCCACAAAAGGAGATCAGCAGCGGGCGGATGGTTGGGTTCGAAGCGCTGATCCGCTGGCATCATCCGCAGCGCGGCGACGTGTCGCCGGCGACCTTCATCCCGGTGGCCGAAGACAGCGGCGTCATCATCCAGATCGGCGAATGGGTGCTGGCGACGGCCTGCGCCGAGGCAGCGCGCTGGAAGAACCCTCTCACCGTCGCGGTCAATGTCTCGGCGGTGCAGCTCCACAATCCGAATTTCAGCCGCAAGGTGCATGAAGTCCTGCTCGGCTCCGGCCTGACGCCCGGCAGGCTCGAACTCGAGATCACCGAAACGGCGCTGGTCAAGGACATGCCGCGCGCGCTGGCGACCTTGCGCCAGGTGAAGGCGCTTGGCGTGCGTGTGGCGATGGACGATTTCGGCACCGGCTACTCCTCGCTGTCCAATCTCCGCGCCTTCCCCTTCGACAAGATCAAGATCGACGGCTCATTCATCAAATCAGTCGACAGCAACGGCCAGGTGGCAGCCATCGTCCGCGCCGTTCTGGGGCTTGGCCGCGGTCTCGGCCTGCCGGTTCTGGCCGAGGGCGTCGAGACGCTGGGCGAGCTGAAATTCCTCGACGCCGAGGCCTGCGAGATCGGCCAGGGCTACTATCTAGGCCGGCCGAGCCCGATCGAGGCGTTCAGCGAACTGACCGGCGTCGCGGCGCCGGCGGCACACGACGACGCCAGCGTCAAACAACGCGGCGGCAGCATCTTGATGCTGCCGCCGGCGGCGGCCCTGCGCTCATCCTAAGGGGCGAGTGCGGCCTCGACCAGGCGCTTGGCATCCGGTCCCGACCATTCGGCCGGTCCGTTCATATGCGCGATCAGGCAGCCTTCGCCGTCGATCAGCATGGTGACGGGGAGGCCTAGCGCCAAGCCACGCGTCTTGACGTCGTTGAACAGCGCCAGCGTCGAATCGCGGTAGTAGCCGAGCGACCCGATGCCGATATCGGCTAGGAACTTCTTCGGCTTCACATCGTCGCCGGCATCGACATTGACCGCGACCACTTCGAAGGCATCGCTGCCCTTTTCCTTCTGCAGCGTATCGAGCGCCGGCATTTCGGCGCGGCAGGGCGCGCACCACGTCGCCCACAGGTTGAGCAGCACGGTCTTGCCGACATGATCGGCGATCGTCATCGGCTTGCCGTCTGGGCCGTTGAAGGCGAGGCTTTTCAGCGATTGCGGCGGATCGGCGGGCAGCAATGCCGCCACCTGGCCGGTGGCCGCGGCGGCAACCTTTTTGGCGCGGTCGCTCTTGGCGGCGCAGGCGACATCGTCCTTGCTGTTGCCCGCGCCGGCCGCAGGTGCGCTGCCGGTGGCTGCGTTGTTGCCAGACCCGCTCTCGCTGACATATACCGCGACCGCGCCGGCCAGCACGCCCGCCAGCAAAGCGGCGAGGATCAGGCGCGGGGCCGGGAAGTATCTGTTACCGTCTGCCATTTTCTAAGACTGCTCCGGAGCACGGGTTATAGCGATGAGCGACAAGAAGGCCAGCAACCAGATGTGGGGCGGACGTTTTGCCTCGGGTCCGGCCGCGATCATGGAAGCGATCAACGCGTCGATCTCGTTCGACCGCAAACTTTATGCGCAAGACATAAGAGGTTCGGTCGCCCACAGCGAGATGCTGGCTGAAACGGGCATTATTTCGGCGGCCGATCAAGAAAAGATCGCTCACGGGCTGAACACGATCCTGAAAGAGATCGAGGCCGGCACGTTCGAGTTCTCGACCCGGCTGGAAGACATTCACATGAACATCGAGGCCCGCCTCGCCGATCTGATCGGCCCGGCCGCCGGCCGCCTGCACACGGCGCGGTCACGCAACGACCAGGTGGCGGTGGATCTCCGGCTCTGGGTCAAGGACGAGTGCTTTCGCGTCGCCGAGGCGCTGAAGGGGCTGATCTCAGCCTTGGTCGACCGCGCCGAGGAGCATGCGGCGACCGTGATGCCCGGCTTCACCCACATGCAGGCGGCGCAGCCGGTGACCTTCGGCCACCATTGCATGGCCTATGTCGAGATGTTTTCGCGCGACCTGTCGCGCGTCCGCGACGCCATCGAGCGGATGGATGAAAGCCCGCTCGGCGCGGCAGCGCTTGCCGGCACCAGTTTTCCGATAGATCGCCACAAGACCGCCAAGGCGCTCGGCTTCCGCGAGCCGATGCGCAATTCCCTGGACAGCGTCTCCGACCGCGATTTCGCGCTGGAGTTTTTGAGCCTGGCGGCGATCTGCGCCACGCATCTATCGCGGCTCGCCGAAGAAATAATCATCTGGTCGACGCCGCAATTCGGCTTCGTAAGGCTGTCGGACAGTTTCTCCACCGGCTCCTCAATCATGCCGCAGAAGAAGAACCCGGACGCCGCCGAACTGGTGCGCGGGAAGACCGGCCGCGTCACCGGTCATCTCGTCGGGCTGCTGACGGTGATGAAGGGCATGCCGCTGACCTATGGCAAGGACATGCAGGAAGACAAGGAATCCGTCTTCGACGCCGCCGAGACGCTCGATCTGATGCTGGCGGCGATGACCGGCATGGTGCGCGACATGACGGTCAATGCCGCCGCCATGAAGAAGGCCGCCAGCTCGGGCCACGCGACCGCGACCGACCTCGCCGACTGGCTGGTGCGAACGCTGGGCCTGCCCTTCCGTGAGGCACACCATGTCACCGGCCGCGCGGTGGCGGTGGCCGAAGAGAAGAAGGTGAGCCTTGAAAAGCTGTCGCTGGAAGATCTGCAGTGGATCAACCCCGGCATCACGGCAGACATCTTCTCGGTTCTGGCGGTGCAGAACTCGGTGAAGAGCCGCACCAGTTTCGGCGGCACGGCGCCGTCGGAGGTCAGGAAGCAGATCCGCAGCTGGAAAAAGCGCATCGCCAAGGCATGATGCCGGGGTGCAATGCGCCTAAAACTCGGTTAAAAGCGCAGCACATAAAGTTTCGGACGGATGGATCGATGACCGCAAGCAGGATTTTGGTGACGCTGACGCTGCTGACGGCGATGGCTGCCGTGACCGCTTGCGGCCGTAAGGCCGGTCTCGACACGCCCTATGAAGCGGCCGTCCAGGCCCGCAAGGACGCCGAGCGCGCCAAACAGCCGGTGCCGCCGGAGCCGGAAAAACCGGTCGTGGACAAGAAGTTCATCCTCGACCCGCTGATCTAGGGCCGATGAGACCGGCTTGGTCTTTCTGGCCAGGTCTCGTGCTCCAACTTCCGGAAACACTCTCGTGAACCATTTCGATTACCGCGACGGCGTGCTCCATGCCGAGGACGTGGCGATACCAGACATCGCCGCAAGCGTCGGCACGCCGTTCTATTGTTATTCGACGGCAACCTTGACGAGGCACTACCGGGTGTTCGCCGGGGCCTTTGCCGGGCTCGACACGCTGGTCTGTTACGCCTTGAAGGCGAATTCCAACCAGGCGGTGCTGCGAACGCTGGCAAAGCTCGGCGCCGGCGCCGACACCGTCTCGGAAGGCGAAATGCGCCGCGCGCTCGCCGCCGGCATCCCGGCCAGCAAGATCGTATTCTCGGGCATCGGCAAGACCGCGCGCGAGATGGATTTTGCGCTCGAGGCCGGCATTCTCTGCTTCAATGTCGAATCCGAGCCGGAGCTGGAGTTGCTGTCGGCCCGCGCCACCGCGCTCGGCAAGGTGGCGCCGGTCTCGCTGCGCATCAACCCGGATGTCGACGCCAGGACGCACAGGAAGATCTCCACCGGAAAGGCCGAGAACAAGTTCGGCATTCCATGGCAAAGGGCGCGCCAGGTCTATGCCCGCGCGGCCGGTTTGCCGGGCACCAAGCCCATCGGCATCGATACCCATATCGGCAGCCAGATCACCGAGTTGCAGCCCTTTGACGATGCTTTCGCGCTTCTGGCGGAACTGGTCGGCGCGCTGCGCGACGATGGCCACGCCGTCGAGCATGTCGATCTCGGCGGCGGCCTCGGCATCCCCTACCGCACCGACAACAGCCCGCCGCCTCTGCCCGATGCCTATGCCGAGATCGTCAGGAAGCACCTGACAAAGCTTGGAGTGAAGGTGATGTTCGAGCCGGGCCGGCTGATCGTCGGCAATGCCGGCATCCTGGTCTCGGAAGTGATCTTCGTGAAGGAAGGCGACGCCAAGAACTTCCTCGTCGTCGACGCCGCCATGAACGATCTGATCCGGCCGACGCTCTACGATGCCTTCCACGACATCAAGCCGGTGGTGCAGCCGCCGGCCGACACGCCGCGCATGGGGGTCGACGTCGTCGGCCCGGTCTGCGAGACTGGCGACTATCTCGGCCTCGACCGTGACCTGCCCCGGCTCAAGTCTGGCGACCTCATTGCCGTCACCACCGCCGGCGCCTATGGCGCGGTGCAATCCGGCACCTACAACACCCGCCTACTTGTGCCTGAGGTTCTGGTCGACGGCGACCGTTTCCATGTCGTACGCCGGCGCCAGACCTATGACGAGCTTATCGGCCTGGATTCGGTGCCCGACTGGCTTGCATAGGAGCCGCCACGGCGGCTGCGCTACAGCCGGTTTTGGATGAGCATCCTTGTGTCGGCGATCCTGTCCTCGTCGCGGCGGTAGAACGTCCATTGCTTGATGCGCTTGGGCCGCAGCAGGCCGGCCTGGGTAAGCACGCGCATATGTTCGGAGAGCGTCGCCTGCGTAATGCCGAGCTTCTCCGCGATCAGCAGCGCGCAAACGCCGTCCTCGACCAGATCGCCGTCTGCCTGGGCCGGGAAATGCGCCTGCGGATCCTTCAGCCAGTCGAGGATCTGCAGCCTGCGTTCATTGGCGATCGCCTTGAAGACATCAACCTCTTGCATTTAGCCATTTTGCCAAGTTACTAATTGCTGTCAATCCCAAGGAGATGGTCATGACGAACGGCAACACCGTCACGCGCGAACGCATTGCCGCGATGGAACCGCGCATCCGCCCCTATATCAGGCACACGCCGGTGCTGCGCGTCGACATGGCCGATTTCGACCGGCCGCCGCTGGCGGTCGACCTCAAGCTCGAATGCCTGCAGCATTCCGGTTCGTTCAAAGCGCGCGGCGCCTTCACCAATCTGCTCGAACGGCCGGTGCCTGCGGCCGGCGTGGTTGCGGCTTCGGGCGGCAATCATGGCGCCGCGGTCGCCTATGCCGCCATGCGGCTTGGCCACAAGGCGACGATCTTCGTTCCCGAAGTCAGCCCACCGGCCAAGCTGCAGCGCATCCGCGGCTACGGCGCCGAACTGATCGTCGGCGGCGCCTGCTATGCCGAGGCGCTGGCCGCCAGCGAGGCTTTTGCCGAAAAGACCGGCGCGCTGCAGATCCATGCCTTCAACCAGGAGGAAACATTGGTCGGCCAGGGCACGCTCGGCCTCGAAATCGAAACCGATCTGCCAGACATCGACACGCTGCTGGTCGCTGTCGGCGGCGGCGGCCTGATCGGCGGCATCGCCGCCTGGTTTGCCGGCCGCATCAGGATCATCGCCATCGAGCCCGAAGGCGCGCCGACGCTGCATCGCGCCTTCGAGGCCGGCCACCCCGTCGATGCGCCGGCCGAAGGCGTCGCCGCCGATTCGCTGGCGCCCAAACGCGTCGGCGAGATGATGTTCCCGATCGCCGAGGCCTTCGTCGAACGCTCCATCCTGGTCACCGACGACGCCATCATTGCCGCGCAGAAGGCGCTGTGGGAGCGGGTGCGTATCATCGCCGAGCCGGGTGGCGCCGCAGCCTTTGCGGCTCTCTTGTCCGGCCGCTACACCCCGGCGCCGGGCGAACGGATCGCGGTCCTGGTCTGCGGCTCGAACACCGATCCCACGAAATTCTAAAGCCTTGCTTTGGCTGAAGTGCAGACGCAAACCCGCCAAAGCTTTTCAAGTTTTCCGGAACCGCCTCGCCTTTGCCGTGTTTGCTGGTAAACTTCTGCTTGTTGAGTCCGGGCTATCCCGCCCGGGCAGGAAGGGCCGATGACGGAACGCCCCATTTCCAGTGGCGATCGCAGCCTGGCCGGGCGGCTTGCCCTGAGCCGGCTGGCGACACGGGTCTCGATGACGGTCGAGCGCGGCTGGCCGCTGCTTCTGCCGCTGCTCATCATCGCCAGCCTGTTTCTCAGCCTCTCCTGGCTCGGCCTTTTCCCCCGGCTGCCTGACATTGCGCGCATTATCCTGGTCACTGCGTTCGGTATTGCCACGCTGGCGGCGCTCTATCCGCTGCGTTTCTTCAAGCTTCCATCCGCCGCTGAAATCGACCGCCGTATCGAGGCCGCCAACCAGCTGCAGCACAGCCCGGTGCTGGTGCAGACCGACCGTCCCAGCGGCAAGGAAAGCATCTTTTCCCAGGCGTTGTGGCGCGAACACCAAAAGCGCATGGCCGACAAGCTCGGCAGCCTTGGCGCCGACCTGCCGCGTACCCGCGTGCCGGAGCGCGATCCGTGGGCATTGCGTGCCGTGGCGGCGCTGCTGTTGGTCACCGCTTTTGCCTTTTCCTTCGGACCGTCCGGCGGCAGGCTGTCCGATGGTTTCAGTGCCCATGCGGCGCGCGACATCGTACCGCCGCGCGTCGATGCCTGGGTGACCCCGCCGGCCTATACCGGCAAGCCGCCCATCTTCTTGACCGCGCCAGTCATCGATGGCAACGCCAAGCAGGCGGTTGCCACCTTCACCGTGCCGCAAGGCAGCGACGTCTCGCTGCGCGTGACCGGCGGCTCCGGCCAGGAAACGCTAAGCTTTGCCGACAAGGGCGGCAATGCTCGCGCCATCGACCCGTCGGGACCACAGGTGGCGGCCGTCAAGGCAGCGGCGGTCAACCCCGCGACCCCCAAGCTGCGCCAGTTCACCGGCAAGCTGACCGCCGACGGCACGCTGACGCTGAAGTCGGGCGAAGCCGATCTCGGTCGCTGGGCCTTCGCGGTGATCCCCGACAAGCCGCCGACGATCCGCTTCGTCGGCGAGCCCAAGCGCGCCGTCAACGGCGCCTTCGAGCTCAACTACCAGATCGACGACGACTATGGCGCGGCCACCGCCAAGGCGGTTTTCGCGCTGGCCGATCCGGCGGCGCCCGATGCGCATCCGCTCTACGGTCCGCCTGACCTGCCGCTGGCGCTGCCGCGCCGCGGCGGCAAGGCGAACGCCGCCAAGACCACCAAGGACCTCACCGAGCACGTCTGGGCCGGCGCCAGCATCAAGCTGTCGCTTGTGGCCACCGACGATGCCGGACACACCGCGACCAGCGAAACCAAGACTATTGTGATGCCGGAGCGGCCCTTCGCCAACCCGCTGGCGCGGGCGGTGGTCGAGCAGCGCCGCCTGCTGGCGCTCGACGCCAATGCCAAGCCGCGCGTGCTCGACCTGATGGACGCCATCACGCTGCGGCCCGAGGACACGTTCGACAACATGTCGCATTACCTCGCCATCATGAGCGCCCGCAGCCGGCTGAAGATGTCGGACAGCGACGATCAGTTGCGCAACGAGGTTGCCTATCTCTGGGAAATCGCGCTCGGCATCGAGGAAGGCAATCTCTCGTCCGCCGAAAAGCGGCTCCGCCAGGCCCAGCAGGCGCTGCAGGACGCCATCAAGCGCGGCGCCAGCGACGAAGAGATCGAAAAGGCGATGAAGGAACTGCGCGAGGCGATGAACGAATTCCTGCAGGAATTCGCCGAGCGCGCCAAGCAGAACCCGAACGCGCCGCAGATGCAGCAGAATGGTCGCGAGCTGCGTCAGAGTGATATCGACCGCATGATGGACCAGATCGAGAACCTGGCGAAGTCGGGCGACCGCGACAAGGCGCAGGAGCTGCTGTCGCAGCTGGAAAACATGATGAACAACCTGCAGGCCGGCCGTCAGCAGCAGGGCGGCGAGCAGGACAGCGAGATGCGCCAGCAGATGGACAAGCTGGGCGAGATCATGCGCCGCCAGCAGGAGATGATGAACGACACCTACCGCATGGACCAGATGCAGCGCGGAGATAATCAGCAGCCCGGCGAAGGCAATGGCGACGACCCGGACCAGCCGGGCGTCGGCAAGGATCGCGATCCTCTCGCCCGGCCGAAGTCGATGACACCGCAGGAATTCGCCGATGCGATGAAGCAGCTGCAGGAAGGCCAGGGCCAGTTGCAGAGCGAACTCGACAAGCTGAAGAAGGGCCTGGAAGGCATGGGCATGCAGCCCAATGAGGGGTTTGGCGACGCTGGCAAATCCATGGGCAACGCCGAAAAGTCGCTTGGCGAAGGCGAAGGCGACCAGGCAGTCGGCCACCAGGGTCGCGCGCTGGAAGCGCTGCGCAAGGGCGCCAAGGAGATGATGAAGCAGCTGCAGGCGATGCAGGGCGACCAGGGCGGCAGCCAGGAAGGCGGCCGCCAACAGGACGCCGGCCGCGATCCGCTGGGCCGACCACGCGCCAGCCGCGGACCCGATTTCGGCGATTCGGTGAAGGTGCCCGACGAGATCGACGTGCAGCGCGCCCGCCAGATTCTCGAGGCGATTCGCAAGCGGCTCGGCAACGCGCTCAGCCCCGACATCGAGCGCAGCTACCTCGAGCGGCTGCTGGAGCTGAAGTAGCCTCCAAGGCAACATCCGTCGAACTGAATGGTATCAGCGCCATGCCGAAACTCGGTGCCGTCACGCCCATCCTGCGCATCTTCGACATCGCCAAGGCACGCGAATTCTATGTCGACTTTCTCGGCTTCAAGGTCGAGTTCGAGCACCGCTTCGACGACAATGCGCCGCTCTACATGGGTGTAATCCGCGACGGCTGTGTCCTGCATCTGAGCGAACATCATGGCGACGGCGCGCCGGGTATAGCCATGCGCATCAAGGTCGAGGACATCGCGGCATTGCACCGCGAACTGATCGGCAAGAGATACCGCTACGCCCGGCCGGGCCTCGAAACCACGTCGTGGCAGACCCGTGAAGTGTCGGTCGGCGACCCCTTCGGCAATCGGCTGCATTTCTACGAGGATGCAACAGACTAAGCCGGCCGGTTGACGAACGCCTCGCGTATTGCTTCCTGCATGCCGTCGATCGCCTCGCCTGAGGCATTGGGGTTGCGATGCATCACCACATTCGAGGAATCGATGTGGCCGAACCCGTCCGCGGCGGTGAGCTCGCGGCAGCCATCCGGAATATTGCTGTGCGAGATCGGCGCGATCGCCAGGCCAGAGGTGACGGCGAGCTTCAGGCCGCCGGTGGTGTCGCTGGTATAGGCGACACGGTAGGCCAGCCCACGCTGCTCAAGCGATTTGATGGCAAAGTCCTTGCACCAGCCGGCCCGGTTGTAGAGCGCGATCGGCACCGGCCGCTCCTCATGCATGTGATGCAGGCTCGATGTCACCCACACTGTCGGATCGTGCATCAGCACCTCGCCGCCGGAAGGATCCTGCCATTCGAACACCACGGCGAGGTCGAGTTCACCGGCGGCTAGCGCCGCCAGCTGGGCGCCGGAATGTGCATAGCGCACGGTGACCTCGACCTTGGTGTGACGCTTCGAGAAGGCGCCGAGCGCGCGCGACAGGATGGCGTGACCATATTCCTCGGGAATGCCGATGCGCACCGGCCCGCCAAGCGGTGCCGCCGCCATCGATGCCGCCGTCTCGTCGAGCAGCGAGACGATGCGGCGGGCATTGACGATCAGCTCGCCGCCACGGCGCGTCAGCGCCACGCCGCGCGAGCCGCGTTCGAACAGGCTGTCGCCGACCAGCTCCTCGAGCTTCTTCATCTGCATCGACACCGCCGACTGGGTGCGCCCGGCCTGCTCCGCCGCCCGGGTGAAATTGCCCGCTTCGGCAATGGCGACGAAGGTGCGCAGGAGATCGCTGTCGAGAGTCGGCCGCATCGAATCCGTCATAAGCAAATTTGATCTCTGGTATCATTCCAATTCGTTTGCAACATGTCAAACGCCGCAGCATAGTCCGCTCACCCATTGGATATGCCGCCGCGAAACCGGCTGCGGACCAATCAAAGAGTCCTCACTCATACCCGCTGCCCAAAACGGTGGCGGGTTCTTTTTACCCCATGGCCGGGCGGCTGCGGGCAGTTAAGGCAAGGGCCGGCAGAACAATATGCGCAACCGGATCGTTCTCGGCATCATCAGCCTGTGCCTTGGCGTGCTGGTGTTCTCGCTCCAGGACCCGCTGGTCAAGGCGGTGTCGGCCGGCTATCCCGTGACCGAGGTGATGTGGATCCGCTCGATCGTCGCTTTGCCGATCCTGGTCGTTCTCGTTCGCGCCGATGTCGGCCTGCGGGCCATCGCCTCGAAGCGGTTCGGCCTGCTGACGATACGCGCCTTCATCCAGTTCTCCTCCTATACGGTCTACTATCTGGCGATCGCTGCCTTGCCGCTCGCCGACGCGGTGGCGCTCTATTTCATGGCGCCCCTGTTCATCATGGCGATAGCCGGGCCCTATCTCGGCGAGCGGGTATCCTGGCAGGCTCTCGCCACCGTGCTGATCGGCATGCTGGGCGTGGTCGTGATGCTGCGCCCGGGCGCCGGCCTGTTCGACTGGGCGGCGCTGCTTTCGTTGGGCTCGGCTTTGCTCTACGGCTTTTCACAGCTGATGGCGCGCAAGATCGGCGACACCGAATCCTCCACCGTCATGGCCTTCTACCAGAACGGCGCCTATCTGGTCGGCGCCGCTGCGGTTGCCGGCACATTCTGGCTTGCCGGCATAACCCATGCTGTCCACCCCAGCCTCGAATTCCTGGTGCGGCCGTGGGTCTGGCCGACGACCCCGGATTTCCTCAAGATGGCGGCCTGCGGCTTCGTCGCTTCGGCCGGCATGATTCTGCTGTCGCAGGCCTACAGGCTGGCGCCCGCCAACCGCGTCGCCACCTTCGAATACACCGGGATTATCTGGTCGCCGCTGTGGGGCTTCCTGTTCTTCGACGAGGTGCCGCGCTCGACCACTGCCATCGGTGCGGCGCTGATCATCGGCGCCGGTCTGCTGGCGCTCAACACCGAACGGCGCCGGAGCGCTGCGCCTGTCCTCGCCGCGTCTCAGGATGTCGCCTGAAGCGTGTCAGGCGAAGCAGGCGAGCGCCTGGTCGACCCGCAAGCGGATTTCGGCCAGCGTGAAAGGCTTTTGCACGACGTCGATAATGACGCCGTTCAATTCCTCGGCGCGCTCGCGCTGGTCGGCATAGCCGGTCATCAGCAGGATCTTCATGTCAGGGAAAAGCCTGGCTGCGGCGATCGCCATCTCGATGCCGTCCATTTCCGGCATGCGGATATCGGAGACGACGAGGTCGTAACCGCCGCCTGCAGCACTGACCATCGCCAGCCCCTGCGCGCCGTCGGCGGCGATATCGATCGAGTGCCCGGCGCGTTCGAGCGCGCGGGCGGCGAGGGTGCGGACGGACTCATCGTCCTCGACGATCAGAAGCTTTGCCATGGGCCGGAATTTGGCGGGCAAAAGTTGACTTTTTCTGAAAATTTGAAGCGTCGGGCCCTTTTCTCAGGCATCGCCTTTGACCACACCGACAAACGGCAGTTCGCGAAAAGCGTGAGCGACGTCCATGCCGTAGCCGACGACGAAGTAATCGGGACAGTCGAAGCCGACATAGTCGGCGTTCAGCTCCGTCTGGCGGCGCATGCGCTTGTCCAACAGCACCGCGATGGCGCAGCTTTTGGCGCCGCGCGACAGCATCAGGTTGCGGGTGAAGGAGAGCGTCTTGCCCGACTCCAGGATATCGTCGATCAGCAGCACGTCGCGGCCGGCGACCTCATTGTCGATGTCGCGCAGCACCCTCACCTCGCCGCTGGTGGTGCCGGCGCCATAGCTGGAAATGAAGATGAACTCGACCTCCGGCGACAGCCCGACATCGTGCATGGCGCGGATCAGATCGGCGGCGAAGATGAACGAGCCCTTCAGCACCGAAATCACCAGCAGGTCGTGATAGTCGTGCTCGGCGATCTCCTTGGCGAGTTCGAGATTGCGCCGCGCGATCGCGGACGCCGAAAACAGGACCTCGATGTCCTTGCCGCGCACAACTGGCATCAACAACCTTTCCAGAGAACCGACTAGCCGGCGAAGGTGACCGCCACGGCCTTGACGCCGTTTCTAGGCACATCGAGGCGGCTGGAAAAGCCGAATCTTTCGCCGGGCGCCAGAGAACGGTTGGATGTCCCCAGAGTATAACGGGTGATGCGGCTGTCATTGCCGGTGACACGTATCTCCAGCGGCGGCAATTGTCCCGCCTTCAAACCGTCATTGACGGCCTCGCCATCCACGAACAGCACCGGGGCGGGTCCTGAGGCGTCGACACGCGACGTGACGCCGGCAATGCTGAGTACGGCGCCCTCCGGCTGTTCGACTGACCAGAACGGCGTCTGGCGCACCAGCGCGTGGCCACCCGAGACCCAGAAGGCGGCAAGCGCCGCACCGATGCCGGCAATCCAGAAGATCGGCCCGCCACGCGATGCCGGCCGCCCGGCTGACGCATCTGATTTGCGCAGCATCTCTATGCCTTCCATCGACGGCGTCGCGATGTCGCGCGCCGGCGTCGGCATGGCTTCTATCAGTGGGATCAGCTGCGGCAGCACCTCATAATCCGCATCGACGATGTCGGTCGCCACAGGCCGCGATTCCGGTGCGACACTTGTCCCGGTCATGATTTCGCCGGAAACCGGGCGCGCGGTTCGTTGCTCAGCCATCATGGCCCCGCTGTTGCCTCTTCGTTTCTTTTGCGTAAATGGAAATGGTTAACGCTTCCCCACCGGAACCCTTGTGACGCACTCAAAAACAGCGAAAATTAACCGACGGTTAACCATGGCGGCCGATGGTCGTTGGACAGAAAGGGCTGGCACGCCGCCGCCACACACCTCAGGTCGTCGCACGTGATCCGCTTCGAAAATGTCGGCCTCCGCTATGGCATGGGTCCGGAAATCCTCCGCGACATCTCCCTGCACATTCCGGAGAGCTCCTTCCAGTTCCTGAGCGGGCCCTCCGGCGCCGGCAAGACGACGCTGCTGCGCCTTCTGTTCATGTCGCTGAAGCCGACACGCGGGCTGATCACCATCTTCGGCAAGGACCGCTCGCGCATCTCGCGCGCTGAACTGCCGCATCTCAGGCGCCGCATCGGCGTGGTGTTCCAGGATTTCCGCCTGCTCGACCACATGACCACCTATGAGAATGTCGCTCTGCCGCTGCGCGTGCGCGGCCGCGAGGAAGCGAGCTACCGCACCGACGTCACCGAACTTTTGAAATGGGTTGGCCTGGGCGAGCGCATGCATGTGCTGCCGCCGGTCCTTTCGGGTGGCGAAAAGCAGCGCGCGGCAATCGCCCGGGCCTTGATCGAACAGCCCGAAATCCTGCTTGCCGACGAGCCGACCGGCAATGTCGACCCGCCGCTGGCGCGCCGGTTGCTCAGGCTGTTCATTGAGCTCAACCGGCTCGGCACCGCGGTGGTGATCGCCACTCACGATCTCGGCCTGATGGAGCAGGTCGACGCGCGCCGCATGATCCTGGCCGGCGGAAGGCTGGATATTTATGACTGAGCTATCGGCCGAACAGCTGCATGAAGACGCCGCCGAGCCCGCGACGACGACGCAGCGCGTCCACCGCCGCATGGCGCCGATCGTGCCGGCGCAGAATATTGCCGGCCGCGCCTTGGTGCTGGTCATCGCCATCATGACCTTCCTGTCCTGCCTGACTTTCGGCGCCGTCACGCTGGTGCGCGACACTGCCTCGGTCTGGGAAAACCAGATCTCGCGCGAGGCGACGATTCAGATCAAACCGGTCGACGGCCTCGACATGGAGGCAGCCCTTGCCCAGGCCTCGCAGATCGTCGGCGAATTCCCCGGCGTGAAGGAAACCCGGATCATCGATCGCGACGCCACCGCGCGTCTGTTGGAGCCATGGCTGGGCTCGGGCCTGAATATCGACGAATTGCCGGTGCCGCGCCTGATCATCGTCACCATCGACGAGACCAGTCCGCCCGACTTTAGCGCCATCCGTGCGGCGCTCACGCCCAAGCTGCCGAGTGCTTCGCTCGACGATCACCGTACATGGGTCGACCGGCTGGTCGCCATGGCCCGCACCACGGTCACCATCGGCATCGCCGTGCTGGTCCTGATGCTGTCGGCGACGGTGCTGACCGTAGTGTTTGCGACGCGCGGCGCTATGGCGGGTAACGGCCATATCATCGAAGTGCTGCATTTCGTCGGCGCCGAGGCGCGCTTCATCGCGCGCGAATTCCGCTGGCATTTCCTGGTCACCGGCATGAAGGGCGCGGCCGCCGGCGGCGCAGCCGCGATCCTGGTTTTCATCGTCTTTTCCTGGTGGTCGTCGCGCAACATGGCAACGCCGCAGGCCGACCAGGCCACCGCTTTGTTCGGCAATTTCGCCATCGGATCGGCAGGCTATCTCGGCGTCGGCCTGATGGTGCTGGTGATCGGCGGACTGACGGCGGCGACCTCGCACGCCACCGTCGTCGCCTATCTCAGCGACATCGATGTCCGCCAGCCGGATGCGGGGTGAACCGTGAGGGCAGAAGCGAAAACAGTTCGGGGGCAAGGACAGGAATGGAAGGGACGATCACGGATCGAAAACCGACGTAACGCAATGTGCGCTTTTTTCCTTACCAAAAAGGCATTTCAGGATTAACCATAGGATGATGAACGCGCGGGAGTCGACCGGAACGGCTGGACAGATGCCAGTGGTGCGTTTGCGTGTGCGTACCGGGCTGGGCCGTTTGCGCACCGCCCTGCGTCTCGCCTCCCTCTGTCTACTGCTGCTGGTGGCCCTGTTTGCCGGTGGCTTCGGCTGGTTCGCCAGCAAGGTCAGCCACATGACGACCCCGACCAACCCAGCCAAGGCCGATGCGATCATCGTCTTGACCGGCGGTCAGGCCCGCCTCGACGCAGCACTCGATCTGCTTGCCTCCGGCAAGGGCGAGCGGCTGCTGATCTCAGGCGTGCATCCCTCTGCCAGCCGCCGCCAATTGCAGGCTGCTACCGGCGGCGACAAGGCGCTGTTTTCCTGCTGTGTCGACATCGACCGCGCCGCGCTCGACACGATCGGCAATGCCGAGGAAAGCGCTAAATGGGTGGAGAGCCACGCCTATGGCAGCGTCATCCTCGTCACCAACAATTACCACATGCCGCGCAGCCTGCTCGAGATGGGCCGCCTGCTGCATGGCGCCAGGCTTGAACCCTATCCGGTGGTCAACACCAATCTGGACAATGGCGACTGGCTGACCAAGCCGGAAGCGCTACGCGTGCTTCTGACCGAATACAGCAAATACCTGCTGGCGCTTGCGCGCGGCGTCGTCCCGGTCCGCCAGACTGCCGACAGCGTCGCACTGGCCGAGGTTTCGACCGCCAAGGACTAAAGCAATTCCAGGAAAAGTGTGTAGCGGTTTCCCCGGGAAAAGCACGTACGCTTTCCCTTGGGAATTGCGTCCAGACAGACGACTCTGACGGCGCTCGATTACCCCTTGGCCGTGCCGTCTTCCGCGCCACGCAGCCGCGCAATCTCCTGTTCGAGGCTTTCAATCCGCTTGTCGCGTTCGGCGAGTGCGGCCGCGACATCGGCGGCCTCGAATCGCTGCGGAATGTGTTGCGGGCAATTGCCATCCCAGGCCGAGACGGTGAACAAGATGACCTGCTCGGGGCGCGCCTTGTAGTCCTGCGGCATCAGCCTTGCCAGAAGCTCGGCATCGTCCTCGACGACGCGCGCCGTGCCCCAGATCTTGACGCGCTGGCGATGCGCATAGTCGATCAGGAACAGGAATGCCTGGTTGTTGTCGGCGAGATTCCCCTGCGTGATGAACTGCCTGTTCCCGGAGAAATCGGCAAAGCCGATGGTCTTCTCGTCCAGCACCTTGAGGAAGCCGGCTGGCCCGCCGCGATGCTGGATGTAGGGCTGACCCTCGCCATTTGCCGTCGACAGGAAGACGCTGGTCTGCGCCGCGATGAAGTCGGCGAGGTCGGGCGTCATATGGGCGCGCCATCCGCCGCGCTCCTCGGCGCTGGCATAGCCCTTGCGCGAACCTTTGCGGGTCTGGATCGCCTTGACCGTCGGCGTGAAGGCGACATCGCTGGTGAAAGTGTGAGCATTCATGGAAGCCTCCGCGAGGCCGAAACACGGCCATTGTACGCGAAGAGGTAGATCCTTCCATGTTTTGGATGTAGATGGCATAGTTGCAAGCTATCCTTCCAATTTCCGGAAGAAAGTATGGATCGTCTCGAAGCCATGTCGCTGTTCGTCGCCGCGGTGGAAGCGGGCAGCCTTTCCGCTGCCGGCCGCCATTTCGGCATTCCACTGGCAACGGTCAGCCGCAAGGTTTCCGACCTCGAAAAGCACCTTCAGGCGCGCCTGCTGAACCGTTCGACCCGGCAGCTCACGCTGACCGATGCCGGCCAGGCCTATCTCGCCGCCTGCCGCCGCATCCTCGGCGAGGTCGGCGAAGCCGAACGCACCGCTGCCGGCGAATACAGCACGCCGACCGGCGACCTGTTCATCACCGCGCCGGTCGTTTTTGGTCGCCTGCACGTGCTGCCTGTCGTCACCGAATTCCTGGCGGCTTATCCTCAAGTCAACATTCGCCTGACGCTGGCTGACCGGATAACCCAACTGGCGGAGGAACATCTCGACCTTGCCATCCGCATCGGCGAGCTTGCGCCTTCGAGCCTCATTGCCATCCGCGTCGGCGCGATCCGTCGCGTCGTGTGCGCCAGCCCCGCCTATATCGCCGCGCATGGCATGCCGCGGACGCCGGACGATCTGGCCGCGCATGAATGCATCAGTTTCGAAGGGCCTGCAGCGCTCGCCAGCTGGAGCTTTGCCGGCGACAAGGGCGAACTGATCGTGCCGATCCACTCACGGCTGCGCGTCAACACGGCGGAAGCTGCAATCGATGCCGCGATTGCAGGCGCCGGGATGACGCGGGTGCTCTCCTACCAGATCGCGGACGCAGTACGTTCCGGCGTGCTCGTCCCGGTCTTGCGACCCTTCGAGCCGCAGCCGTGGCCGGTGAGCCTCGTCCATGCCGGCCAAGGCCTGCTGGCGGTGAAACTCAGGGCGTTCCTCGATTTCGCCCCTCCGCGGCTGAAGCAGCGGCTATTGCAGGCGACGTGGTGAGTTGAGACTGGCTTGAGTCAGTGGCGAGCCGGCCTATGTCAGGCCATGCGGCGTTTCCTTTTTGCCCGCGCTTGGTGTAACCAACGCACACCTCCTCAACGGGCCCTTCCCCGCATGCTCTATATCCGCTCGCTGGCGTTCAACTTCGTCTTCTATGTCAATCTGATCGTCCAGATGGTCCTCTGGACCCCTTACTACTTCCTCTCGCCACGCCATCGCGCCTGGTTCGTGCCGAAATTCTGGTCGCGCACCAGCCTGTGGCTCTACGACAAGATCGCCGGCACCAGGAGCGACATCACCGGCGTCGAGAACCTGCCGGAGGGCTCTTTCATCCTGGCGCCGAAACACCAGTCGTTTTGGGACGCGATCGCGTTCTTTCCGTTCCTCCACGACCCGCTTTACATCCTCAAGCGCGAGCTGACCTGGATCCCCTTCTTCGGCTGGTACATCCTCAAGATGCGCATGATCCCGGTTCACCGCGGCAGCCGCTCCAAGGCGCTGAAGCAGGTCGTTGCCTCGACGAAGCAGGAGATGGGGCGCAATCCGCGCCAGTTGATTATCTACCCCGAAGGCACGCGCCGAGCGCCGGGCGACGAGCCGGCTTACAAATACGGCATTGTCGAGCTCTATACGCAGCTTGGCGTCCCGGTGGTGCCGGTCGCCCATGTCGCCGGCCTCTACTGGCCTCGCCGCAAATTCTTGCGCTTTCCCGGCACCATCAAGGCCCGCTTCCTGCCGCCGATTCCGCCCGGGCTCGGCAAGGACGAATTCATGGACCGGCTGATCGGCGATACGGAAGCCGCCTGCGACCAGCTGCTGATCGAGGCATCGCAGGCTCCTAACCCGCCGCAAATGCCGCCGACGGCGGTCAAGCGGCTGGCCGAACTCGCCGCGGCCGCCAAAGCAATTCCAGGAAAAGTGTGAGCGGTTTTTTCCGTCCTGAATTGCGCCAAAACAAAAAAGACCAAAGCTTGATCTCTTCTGCGGGCCGGCTCAAGGCCACGCCGCCAGCGCCGTGGTCAGCACCAGCGTCGCCGCGAAGGCCAGATTGATGATCCGCGACGCCAGCGGCTGGCGCAGGGTGCGGGCGAAGGCCGCGCCGGCCAGCAGCCACAGCACATGGATGGCTACGATCATCAGGGTGAGAACCGCCAGCCTGGCCGGGATGCCGAGAGCATCGGCGCCGGCTGCGGTCGCGGAGCCAGCAAGGACCGCAGCAATCGCCACATAGGCTTTCGGGTTGGCAACGGCGAGCAGTAAGCCGCCGAGGAAGGTCGGCAGAACCGCGCTGCTGTCACGCGCGGCCAGCGGCGGCGCTGTCGCTATTCTGTAGGCGAGGTAGAGAATATAGGCGGCGGAAGCGACCGCCAGCACTGGCGCTACGCCCGGCATCGAGGTGAGGATAGCCTTGATGCCGGTGGCCACTACCAGCAGCACCGCGACCGTGCCTAAAATCATCCCCGATGTGTAGTGAAGCGAATTGCGCAGGCCGAAGGCGGCCCCTATCGCCGTGACGCTGATCGTCGCCGGGCCAGGACTGCCCATGACGACGGTTGCCGCCAGCACCAGCGCCAGCAATTGCTGCCAGGGCTGCGCCTGCGAAAGAATGTCTGCGGCCATGCTGCCTCTTCTCCACAATAATGGAGAACAGTGTGGCAAGGCGGACAGCCGTCGTCTTGAACGATCGTGCCGAACCTGCGCGGCTAGGCGCTGGCCTTGTCCAGCGCCACGAGATCCTCCGCGCTGAGCTTCAGCGATGCGGCGCGCACCAGGCTGTCGACCTGATCCAGCGTCGTGGCGCTGGCGATCGGCGCGGTGATGCCGGGCTGCGCCATCACCCAGGCGAGTGCTACTTCCGCCTGCTTGGCCGAATGGCGCGCCGCCACAGTGTCGAGTGCGGCCAGAATGCGCATGCCGCGCGCATTGAGATAAGCCTTCACGCCGCCGCCGCGTTCACTTTTGCCGAGATCGGCCTCGCTACGGTATTTGCCGCTCAAAAACCCCTTGGCGAGACTGAAATAGGTGATGACGCCGATATCCTCGGCCACGCACAGATCATGCAGCGGCCCGTCGAAGGATGAGCGGTCGTAGAGATTGTATTCCGGCTGCAGCACGCTGTAGCGCGGCAGCCCGCGCAGGCTGGCAACATCGAGCGCGGCGCGCAGCTGGCCGGCGTCAAGATTCGAGGCGCCGATATGGCGGACCTTGCCGGCAGCGAGCAGCTTCTGGTAGGCGCCGAGCGTCTCCTCATAAGGGGTTGTCGGGTCCGGCCAATGCGAGAGATAAAGGTCGATCACATCGGTCTGCAGTCGCTTGAGCGACGCCTCGACTGCCCTTTCGATATGGGCAGCGGACAGATCCTTCTTGCCTTGTCCCATATCCGAGCCGACTTTGGTGATGACGATGATCTTGTCACGGTTGCCGCGGCTTTTCATCCATTTGCCGATGATGGTCTCGGACTCGCCGCCCGCGTGGCCGGGCACCCAGCGCGAATAGGCATCGGCGGTATCGATAGCGTTGAGGCCGGCGTCGCCGAACCGGTCGAGCAGGTCGAAGGAGGTCTTCTCGTCCGCGGTCCAGCCGAAGACATTGCCGCCCAGGACCAGCGGCGCGATGGAAAGGTCGGTTTGACCGAGACGGCGTTTTTGCAAGACGGGGCTCCGTGGGGCTGGCGGCGGGCGACCCGAATGCTTCGGGCCGCAGCTAAGCTAGGTCTCGCCGCGCCGAGGTCAAAGGCCTCAGCCAATTTTTCCAGCGGGCCAGCGCTTCACAAAGGCGCGAGAGCTTCGCCTGCAGGCTCGCCGTGGTCTACTGGCTCACGAGGCGATCCGCTTCGCCACCTCTTCCAGCCAGTGGTCGCTGATACCCAGCGCCGCGAGATGCTGCAGCGTGTTGAGCACATAGTCCTCGTTGTTTCCGGACTGGCCGACGGCGCCACGGATAACACCTGCCGCATGCGCGGGGTCGAGCCCGCCGGCATACTGCTCATGCTGGCGGTCGACGATATAGGCGACCGCTTTCACTCTCTCTCCCGCGGCCGCCCCATTCCCGTCGAGGCTGATATCGAGCACACGCTCGAGGTAGACGCTGGTCACCAATTCGCGCTCGCGCAGATAGGTCAGCACCTCATCGCGCAGCTCGCCGGGCACGCGAAAGGCCAGCCCGATGCAGGAGCCGCCACGGTCGAGGCCTAGCACCAGGCCCGGCCGCTGGCGCGTGCCGCGATGCACGAAGGAATAGACGCACAGCGACCGGCGGTAGCCGTAAAGCCGCGCGCGCCGTGTCTCGACATGGGCGAATCCCGGTCGCCAGATCAGCGAGCCGTAGCCAAAAACCCAAAAATCGCCCATATCGCCAAGCCTGATTGCACGAGAGTGACGCCGCCGCATCGGAATCGGTGCTCTTCTGTTCTTTTTGCTTGTTGCGTAAGCCACAGTCCACCCGCAACACGCCCGCGTTAATGAAAGCCGCAGCATGACGTCAAGTGACGAGCGTCCGTCGAAGTTTCGCCACCGGCTGATGTGGCTCGCTGCCTTGGTCGTTATGCTGTTCGGCGCCTACAGCGCGGTCTGGTTCTATGTCGCCGGTCGCGTCAGCAGCGAAGCCGACAAGGCGGTGGCCTCGCTCAAGGACAAAGGCATCGAGGCCGGCTGCGCCAACCTCACCGTCAGCGGCTACCCCCTGCGTTTTGCCATCTCCTGTGACAATCTGGCTTACGAGGACGACGCCAGAAACGTTGCCGCCTCGGCAGGCAGCTTCAACTTCGTTGCAGAGCTCATCCGGCCTTTGTCGCCTGCCGCCGAGTTGCGTGGGCCGCTGCGCACCTCGGTGCCGGGGATGGCGCCGCTATGGATCGACTGGGACAATCTGCAGGCCAATGCCAAGCTCTCCTGGCCCCTGCCCCGGAGCATTTCGCTGCAGGCGGAGAGCTTGTCCGGCCAGACGGATCCGGCCGACGACACTGATCCGGTTTCACTGTTCAGCGCCGGAACCGCGGCGGGCGAGTTGCGACCCGACGGCCAGGACATCGGCTACGTCGGCAGCTTCACCGATCTTGAGATCGACGCCGACGCGATCGGCGGGCGCGTGCTGCCGCCGCTCGACGGCAGCGGCGACGCGACGCTGAAGAACGGCGTCGCGCTGATGAAGACGCAGGCCAGGAGCCTGCGCGGCCAGGCGGTCGACATCCACAAGCTCGATCTGTCGTCGGGAGCCGCGCGCATCACCGTCTCCGGCCCGGTGTCGGTCGACGCCAACGGCCAGGTCAATGCCGACCTGACGATCAAGCTGCAGGATCCCAAAGCCGTGGCGGCAATCCTCGCCACCGCAATCCCCGAGCAGAAGAGCCAGATCGAGCAAGGCTTTGCCGGTCTGGCGCTGCTCGGCAACGAACCGTCAATGCCGCTCAAGGTGGTGAAGGGCAAGGTCTCGCTCGGCTTCATTCCGCTGGGCAAGATCAAGCCGCTCGATTAGAGCAATTCCAGGAAAAGTGTGAGCGGTTTTCCGTCCGGAATTGCGTTAAAACAAAGAGATAGAGCATGATCGCAAAAAGCGGGAACGGCTATTGGGGAGAGATCATGCTCGAGCAAGCCGACGCATGAACCGACCGGTGAAACTGCTGAGCGTTGGCGCGCTGACGCTGGATACCATCCTGCGCGTCGAAACCCTGCCCACGCATCAGGGCAAGTTCATCGCCTCGGACGGCATCCAGATCGCCTCGGGCATGGCGACAAGTGCTGCCTGCGCCGCCCGCCGTCTCGGCGCCGAGGTGTTCCTGTGGGCAAGTGCAGGTGGCGATGCCGTCGGCGACCAATTGCTGGCCGGCATCGAGGCCGAGGGCGTCGATTGCGGCTTTGTCCGCCGCGTCGAAGGCGCCCGCTCGGCGCTGGCCGCGATCCTGGTCGACGCTCATGGCGAGCGCATCATCGTGCCCTTCTACGACCCAAAGGCGCAGGCCGACCCCGAGGCGGTGCCTGTCGCCGATCTTTCCGGCTTCGATGCCGTGCTGGTCGATGTGCGCTGGCCGGGCGCCGCCGCTCTTGCCTTGACCGCCGCGCGCGACGCCGGTTGCCCGGCAATCCTCGACGCCGACACGGCGCCGGTTGAGGTGCTGGAGCGCCTGCTGCCGCTGGCATCGCACATCGTCGCTTCGGAGACGGCGGCACGCATCGTCTGCGGCCATGCGCTGGACCCCGAAACCGCCTGTGCCGACCTCGCCAGCCGCACCGATGCCTTCGTGGCGGTGACCGGCGGCGCCGCGGGAAGCTGGTGGCATGACCGGTCCGCCGGATGCGTGCGCCACATCGCGGCGCCGAAGATCAAGGCGGTTGACACGCTTGCCGCCGGCGACGTCTTCCACGGCGCCTTTGCTGTCGCGTTGGCGGAAACCATGCCGATCGAGCAGGCGTTGCGCTTTGCCAGCGCGGCGGCCGCGCTCAAATGCCAGCGCTTCGGCGGCCGGCTGGGGGCGCCAAACAGGGACGAGGCAATGGCCATGGTCGCGGCGACCTGGCCCGTCTGAAACAGATTTAACTTTTCACCGCCTGCCGGCCGAAATCCGGCACGTCGATATCCTGGCCGGCCTCGATGATCGAACGGCGAACGGCCCGGGTGCGGGTGAACAGGTCGAACAGCTTGTCGCCGTCGCCCCAGCGGATCGCCCGCTGCAGCGAGGCGAGGTCCTCCGAAAAGCGCGCCAGCATTTCCAGGATGGCATCCTTGTTGTGCAGGCACACGTCGCGCCACATGGTCGGGTCGGAGGCGGCCAGACGGGTGAAGTCGCGGAAACCGGAAGCCGAATATTTGATCACTTCCGACTTGGTCACCGATTCCAGATCGTCGGCCGTGCCGACGATGTTGTAGGCAATGATGTGCGGAAGATGCGAAACGATGGCCAGCGTCATGTCATGATGCTGCGGGTCCATCGAGTCGATGTTGGAGCCGCAGCGCCGCCAGAATTCCGACAGCTTTTCCAGCGCGGCCGGATCGGTTCCCGGCAGCGGCGTGAAGATGCACCAGCGGTTTTCGAACAGGTCGGCGAAACCCGCATCCGGGCCCGATTTCTCCGTACCTGCCAGCGGGTGCCCCGGAATAAAGTGCACGCCGTCCGGTACATAGGGCTGCATTTGCGCAATGACGGAGGCCTTGGTCGAACCGACATCGGTGAGGATGGCGCCCTTTTTCAGCCCCGGCGCGATCTCTTGCGCCACCTCGCCCGACGATCCCACAGGCACCGAGACGATGATCAGGTCGGCGTCGCGGACCGCTTCCCTGGCGCCGGTGGTGTAGCTCTCGCCAAGACCGAGCTCCTTCGCCCGCGCCAGCGTGGCCGGGCTGCGCGTCGCGATGGCGACATGGCGGGCCAGGCCCTCGCGGCGGATAACGCGGGCCAGCGACGAGCCGATCAGGCCGATGCCGACCAGCGCGATCTTTTCAAACATCGGTGATGTCATTGTTTCAGCTTTTCAGGAACGTCGTGAGGGCGTCGATAACGCCGCGATTGGCTTCTTCGGTGCCGACGCTCATGCGCAGCGCATTGGGAAAGCCATAGCCGGTAACGCGCCGCAATATATAGCCGCGCTGGGTGAGGTAGTCGTCCGCCGCCTCAGCCGAATGCTTCTTGTCGTCGGGAAAGTGGATGAGGACGAAATTGCCGACGCTGGGCGTCACCCTGAGCCCAAGCTTCGTCAGCTCTTCATTCAGCCAGGTAAGCCAGGTCTCGTTGTGCAACGAACTGCGCTCGACATGGGCGCGGTCGCGGATGGCGGCAATGCCGGCCTCGATCGCTGTTGCGTTAACGTTGAAAGGGCCGCGGATACGGTTGATGGCATCGACGATGTGCAGTGGGCCATACATCCAGCCGATGCGCGCGCCGCCAAGGCCGAGCTTGGAGAAGGTGCGGGTCATGACCACATTCTGTGCGCTGCCCGCCAGCTCGATGCCGGCCTCGTAGTCATTGCGCCTGACATATTCGGCATAGGCCGCGTCGAGCACCAGAAGCACGTTGCCCGGGAGCGTGGAATGCAGGCGGCGGACCTCCTGGAACGGCAGATAGGTGCCGGTCGGATTGTTGGGATTGGCGAGGAAGATGATTTTGGTCCGCGGCGTCACCGCGGCCAGGATCGCGTCGACGTCGGCGCGCTCCTCGGTTTCCTTCACAGCAACCGGCTTGGCCCCCGCCGACTGAATGTAGATCTTGTAGACCATGAAGGCATGTTCGGTAAAAATCGCCTCATCGCCTGGCGCCAGATAGGTCTGCGCCAGCAGGCCCAAAATCTCGTCGGAACCGTTGGAGCAGATGATGTTTGCCGGGTTGAGGCCATGCACCTCGGCGATCGCCTCGCGCAGCCGGCGGGCGGTGCCGTCGGGATAGACATCGAGCTTGCCAGCCACTTCGCGCGCGGCCTCGATCGCCTTCGGCGACGGGCCGAGCGGGTTCTCGTTCGACGACAATTTATGGACCTTGGCAACGCCGGCCGGTGCCGTGCTCTTGCCCGGCACATAGGCGTCGATGTCCATAATGCCCGCGCGGGGCGTCGGCCGTGCCTTGTCCGCTGTCTTGTCCATGTCGCAAATCCATCGAGAATGCCTCCGTCCGGAGGCCGCAGCGGAAATACAAGCCGTAGCCGCGAATGTCGAGAGGCGGGCAATAGCTGGCCGTTGACGCCGGGCCGCACGAGTTCTAGAAGAACGCAACAGTTCCGTGGTGATTTGGCCGGTCGGCTTGCAGCCACGTTAAACAACTCGCTAAAGGGCCGTTTGCGTGACGTAACCGGCTTTGCGATCGCATTGCCGGTTTTTTATTGCCTGACGGCGGGCAAGGAGAGTCACATGGCCGCGCTCCGCGCTACAAAAACCAACAACGAGGCCGACAACCCGTCGAGCCCTGTGTTGCGTTTTGGCCCTGACAAGCCGCTGAAGCTCGACGCCGGCACGCTTTTGTCGCCGTTCCAGATCGCCTACCAGACATATGGCGCCCTCAACGATGCCCGCACCAACGCCATCCTGGTCTGCCACGCGCTGACCGGCGACCAGCATGTCGCCAGCACCAATCCGGTGACCGGCAAGCCCGGCTGGTGGGAAGTGCTGATCGGTCCCGGCAAGATCATCGACACCAACCGCTTCTTCGTCATCTGCTCCAACGTCATCGGCGGGTGCCTCGGCTCCACCGGTCCGGCCTCGACCAATCCCGCCACCGGCAAGCCCTACGGCCTCGACCTGCCAATCATCACCATCCGCGACATGGTGCGGGCGCAATTGATGCTGGTCGACCATTTCGGCATCGAAAAGCTGTTTTGCGTGCTCGGCGGCTCGATGGGCGGCATGCAGGTGCTGGAATGGGCATCGTGCTATTCCGAGCGCGTCTTCTCGGCCCTGCCGATCGCCACAGGCGCACGCCATTCCTCGCAGAACATCGCCTTCCACGAGGTCGGCCGGCAGGCCGTCATGGCCGATCCGGACTGGCATGGCGGCAAATATTTCGAGCACGGCAAGCGCCCGGAAAAGGGGCTCGCCGTGGCGCGCATGGCCGCCCACATCACCTATCTGTCGGAAGCCGCCCTGCATCGGAAATTCGGCCGCAATCTGCAGGACCGCGAAGCGCTGACCTTCGGTTTCGACGCCGACTTCCAGATCGAAAGCTATCTGCGCCACCAGGGCATGACATTCGTCGACCGCTTCGACGCCAACTCCTACCTCTACATGACCCGTTCGATGGATTATTTCGACCTCGCCGCCGATCATGGCGGCCGGTTGGCCGACGCGTTTGCCGGCACCAAGACCCGCTTCTGCCTGGTGTCCTTCACCTCGGACTGGCTGTTCCCGACCGAGGAGAGCCGCTCGATCGTGCATGCGCTCAACGCCGCCGGCGCATCGGTCTCCTTCGTCGAGATCGACACCGACCGCGGCCATGATGCCTTCCTGCTCGACGAACCCGAACTGTTTGCCGCCATCAAGGGCTTCATCGGCTCGGCCGCGCGGGCGAGAGGGCTCCGCGCATGACCCCGAAAAGTTGCAGACTTTTCGGACAGGGATCATGCGCCAGGCAAGGGGCGAAGCCATGAGCGTCAATGGCAGCCAGCGCGTCGACCTCGAAGTCGTGGCCAACCTGATACCGCCGCAGTCGCGGGTGCTCGATGTCGGCTCCGGCGACGGCCTGCTGCTCGAACTCCTGCAGGAGACCAAGCAGGTCGACGGCCGCGGGCTGGAGCTGTCACAACGCGGCGTCAATGAATGCGTGGCGCGCGGTCTCTCGGTCATCCAGGGCGATGCCGATACCGACCTCGAATTCTATCCGGACAAGGGTTTTGACTTCGTCGTCCTGTCTCAGACGCTGCAGGCGACCCGCAACCCGAAGCTGGTGCTCGACGAGCTGCTGCGAATCGGCAACCGCGCCATCGTCTCCTTCCCCAATTTCGGCCACTGGCGGGTGCGGCTGTCGCTGTTCGTCAATGGCCGGATGCCGGTGACCGCGGACCTGCCCTATTCCTGGTACGACACGCCCAACATCCATTTCTGCACCATCCGCGACTTCGTCAATCTGGTCGAGGAACTCGGCGCTTCGGTCGAGAAAGCCACCGCGCTCGACGGCAACGGCCAGAAGATCGGCCTGTCGATGCCATGGTGGTTCTGGAATTTCTTCGGCCAGCAAGCGGTGTTCTTGCTGAAGCGGTAGTTTGCCCCTATTCCAGCACGTCCGTCGCCTTGTGCGGGTGCTGAACGCCATCGGCGATGATCACATCGGCGTGGGAGTTGTCGGTGCGCAAGGCCAGAATCTCGCGATACGCTGATGAATCGTACCAGCCCCACGCATGCGCCCTGTCCGGAAACTCGATGACGATCAGATGCCCGGGCCATTCGTTTTCGACCACGTCCATGTCGCCGCCGTGGACAAGGAAGCGGCCGCCGAACGGCTCCAATGTGGCGTCGATCCTCTGCAGATACTCGACAATCTGCGGGCCCATTGTGACTTGACGCATATGGGCGACGGCGTAGGCGGCCATGGCTGAACTCCCTGTGAGATCGAAGCCCGACGACCGGCTTCGTTGGCGCAATCTGCAGACATGATGGCCATCGGTCGATTACGTCTGGGGTAATCGGCCGGCTTACCGGCGTCCTGGCTCAACAGTTTGTGATGACATTGCCGCTGGTTTTTTGTAGCGTCGAATCGAATGCCATCCCGGGGTGAGGCTTGGACGGCGACCACCAAAACCTCCGGCCTCCAGGCATTTCGGGGCACAATCGAAGCAACATGTCCAAGGCAACCGACCTCGCTCCGCTGATCTCGGTGATCACACCGACGCACAATCGCCGCAGCAAGGTGGTGCGCGCCGTGGAGAGCGTGCTGGCGCAGAATTTTCCCCGGTTCGAACACATTGTCGTCGATGACGGCTCGACCGACGGTACGGCAGCCGCACTTGCCGAAATCCGCGATCCACGGCTGATCTATGTTGGCTCGAAATGGCGCGGCGCCAATGCCGCCCGCAATGCCGGCATCGAGCGGGCGCAGGCGCCGGTGGTGACATTCCTCGATTCCGACGACGTCTATTTGCCGGATCGCCTGGCGCGGACGCTGGAGCAGTTCGACAACAATCCCTCGCTCGAAGTGCTGATCAGTTCCTTCGTGTCGCTGAAGGGCAATCGCCGCACCAACTGCGTCAACCGCGAGGCGCTGCTGAGCCGCGACTCGCTGGAGCGGGCCCTTGTCGCGCAGACCATCTTCATTGCCGGGTCGGCAATCACCGCCCGGCGCGAGTCGCTGCTGGCCATCGGCGGCTACGACAGTGACGTCACGCGCATGCAGGATCGCGAATTGTTGCTGCGCTTTGCCCGTCGCAGCGGCGCGCAGCTGTCCGAAGTGATCGACTGGAAAAAGTACAACTCGGAGAATTCGATCTCCGGTCGCCGGGACGGCTATGTCGAAGCCTATGCGAGCTTGATCGACAAGCACCCCTATATCGCCGACCGCTACCCCTACATTCCGCCTTACATGATCGCCCGGCAGCTCATCGCCGATGCACTCAAGGGCAGGGTTTCGCAGGCGTTCTCCGGCTATATGGCCAACCGGTCGTCGAAGGCGCTTGGCTATTCGCTGCCGCAGCTGTTGCGTGGCTATGTCGGCGGCCGGCGCTGGCGCCGCGATCTCTATGCCGAATTTCGCGACAAATACGGTGCACGGCCGGCCTGAAGTTTGCCGACAAGCCGCGCAGCGGCTTTCCCCTCCGAACTGCCTCAAACCTCATTTGTCGAGTTCCGGCAGATATGGGTCGGAATATAGCCGCCGGTCGCGTTCGCCCTGCAGGCAGTCCATGGGTGCCGCGGCATCGATCGGGACCACGGTCGCATCGGCGATGCCGCTCACCTCCAGGATCAACTTGCGGCGTATGGCGGTGGCGAATTCCGAGGCCGCATAGATCGGCAACACGAAGGAGCCGGGCCCACCGGTGACGCAGTCGTCATAATACTGGTCGAGATGGCTGAAGGTCGGCGACGGGCTGATCAGGATCGGCAGGCCGTTGATGACGATGCCCTTGGCCACCGCCGCATCGCGTGTCGTGGCGACGGGCAGCCCGGTGTTGTTGGGACCGTCGCCGGAAATGTCGATGACGCTGCGTGGCGCATCGAACCCCGTGCCCTCGAACAGCCCGGCGCCGAAGGCAAGCGCACCGGAAATCGAGGTGCCGCGAAAGCTGCGGAACGGCCGCGCTTCTATTCTGTCGGCGAAGGCGTTGGCGCTCTCTGCGCTGTCGATCACCTGCCAGGCGATGACGCCATCCTCGCGCACGACGCCCGCCCATTCGAAATAGGCAAGCGCGATGCGCCCGGTGGTTCCCGAGCGCACGGCCTTGATGAAATCGGGATGCCTGAGCGCCTCGACATAGCCAGCGCGCTGCAGTGCGAACTCCCTCTCGTCCATCGACTGCGAGATATCGACGGCCAGCACCAGTTCGACATCCACGGCAACGGCCGGGGCAGCCACGGGCGTGGTGCAGGCAAGGCAGGCAAGCAGGCTGAGCGCATCGAGCATGGCCGCACCACGGATGTTTCGACCCGTGAATCTTCGCCGCGATCGCGGCGAAATAAAGCCCCTTCTACTTCTTTCGCCGCACGGCCGCTTTCGGCGGCGGGTCGATGGCGCCGGTCCTGACTCGGGCGGGTTTCAGTGGCGCAGCACCCGTATCCTTCACGATGTTCAATGCGCGTGGAAAGAAATGACCATTGTGCAGTCCGCGCCCGATGTTGAGGATCGCGGTTTCAGGCAGGCGTTTCTCCAGCATGGACAGTACCCTTCGCAGCGAAGGACCATCGAACGCGTCCATCGCTTCGTCGATGATCACCCATTTCGGCTCCCGCAAGGCGAGCCTGGCGAAGGCCAGCGAGCGTTGTTCGTCATCGTTGAGTTCACGCTCCCACCGTGCGGAACGGTCGAGCGAGGATGACAGCCGCTCGAGCCCGACCTCGGCCAGCACCGCCCCAAAATCAGCATCGCCAGCCGGCGCCGAGCCATTCGGATGCAGCACTTCGCGTAACGTGCCGGCAGGAAAATACGGAACACGCGGCACGAAAATCGGCGTTTCTCCGGCCGGCAAGCCGATCCGCCCGCTGCCCCAGGGCCAAAGGCCGGCAATGGCGCGGAAGAACAATGTCTTGCCGGCGCCTGGGTCGCCGGTGATCATGACGCGCTCACCGGGATGGATCTCGACATGGCTGTCTGAAAGTTTGGTGCAGCCCTCCGGCGAGGCCACTTGGAGCTTCTCGAAGGTCAGGCTGCCATTGGCGTTGTCGCCGAATTCGATGCGCTTTTCCTTGTCGTGCAGCACATCGGTTTCATCGAGCGCAATGCGGAAGTCGGCAACGCGCATCAGCGTGGCGCGCCAGTCTGCGATGCCGCCGATATTGTTGATGAACCAGCGCAGCGACGAGTGCACCTGGTTGAAGGCGCCGACCGCCATCATCAACCCGCCAAAGCTGATGTCGCCTGAAAAATAGACCGGCGATGCCACTAGGATCGGCGCCACCACGGTGATCCAGCCATAGGTATCGGTCACCCAGGAAAGGTTGATCTGCGCTTTGTAGATGTTTCGCATCGCGCCCAGCACCGTGCCAAGGTCGATTTCGAGCCGTCTCTTGGCATCGGCTTCGCCGTGATAGAGCGCGATGGCGTCGACATTCTCGTTGACGCGCACCATCGAGGAGCGCAGTTCGGCCTCGCGGGTGTAGCGGTCGCTGTTGAGGCGGATCAGCGGCCGCCCGACCAGCCAGCTCAGCCAGGAGGCGATGCCGGCATAGAGGAACGCGGCCCAGACCATGTAGCCCGGTATCGCCAGCGACCAGCCGTTGATGTGGAAGACGAAGCCCGACGAGAGTTGCCAAAGCACGCCGACGAACGACACCAGCAGGATGAAGGATTGCAGCAGGCCGACGCCGAGGTCCGTCGACAGATCGGACAGATGCGCAGCATCCTGCTGCATGCGCTGGTCGGGATTGACGCCGATGGCGCCGGCATTGGCGAGCCGGAAGGCCCGCGCCGGCCGCATCCATTGGTCGATCAGGTCGAGCGTCAGCGCCTCGCGCAGCTTCAGCCGGATCATCTGGTTGAGCCAGGTCTGAGCGATGTTGAGCAGCAGCAGCGTGCCGGCAATCACGGCAAAGATCATCAGCTGATGCAGGAAGGCCGCCATGTCGCGACGCGCCAGCGCATCGTAGAAAGGCTGGTTCCAGCGGTTGAGCAGAACCTGGCCGATCGACGTCGCGACGATGACCGCCATAATGCCGACCGACGTCCAGACCAGCCACTTGCGCACCGGTGAGCCTATCAGCGCCCGTTTTATCGTCGCCACCTGATCGCGCAGGCTGCTGGCTTCGACGGTTACCGGCTGAGCGGTGGCGGACTTGTCCGGTTGATCAGCCATGCACGAGGTCCTTGCGTTCAGAAGCGTTGCTGAAACCAGATGGAGAGACTTGAAGGCATCCGCCGCTCAAACGGACCGCGAATGCATCTGCGACAGATAGGTGGGAAAAACCCACGCAACACCAGTTTTCATGATGATCACGAAGGTGTCACCTGACGCGTCGTCGATGTCACCCCTTCCGCCCGGCGGCCAAGCCGCGTCGCACCGTGCGGTGACAGTACCGGCACGAAGACACGGCGCGAGGCGCGCTGCGCGACCGGCACGCCCTGATAGAGCCGCTTCTGCGCCTCGACCACGATGACGCCGGAAAAGATCGGCCAGAACCGCCGGCCAGCGCGCTCCAGCACATTGTGGAACCGCATCATGAAGCGCCGCGGCGATGGCGGGAAGAACAGCGCGTCGGACCAGGAAGCCGGTGTGAAATTCGCCTCGCGCAGCAATTCTGTCAGCTGGCCGCGCGAGAACGGCCGGCCATTGCCGAACGGCGTGTGCTCGAACCGCGCCCAGACACCGCGCCGGTTGGGCACGACGATGACGACGCGCCCTGCCGGCGACAGCACCCGCCAGATCTCGTTCAGCGTCTCGCGCGGGTTTTCGACATGTTCGAGCGAATGCACGAGCAGCATGCGGTCGATGCAGGAATCGACCAGCGGCAATTCCTCGTCGAAGACCAGCGCCGTAGCCGTCGGCCCGTTCGCCGGCCAGACGACGGCGCCTTGCGTAGCAGGCATGAAGGCAAACACCCGCTCGGCATCGGTGCCGAACCGCTCCAGCCACGGCAAGGTATAGCCGAGCCCGACCAGCCGCTCATTGGGCACTGTTGCCCATATTGAGGACAGCGCCATGGTGATCGAGCGTTCAGCCAGGCGGCCGAGCGTGGTCGAATAGAAGGAGCGGAGATCGACGATATCGGAATGCATGCGCGGGACGGTAGCTGCGATGCCGCCCAAGTTCAACAAAGCCGGCACGTTCTGCAAAGCTAGATGACATCAGCGGCCAAGCGCCCTATGTCTGCGCCAACAGATGGAGAGATGCCAATGCCCGTCGAAATCGAACAGTTCATGTGCCGCAGCGACAATTTCGGCGTGCTGGTGCATGACCCGAAAAGGGGCGAGACCGCCATTATCGACGCACCCGAAGAAGCGCCGATCATTGCCGCTATCGAGCGTACCGGCTGGAAGCCGACGATGATCCTGACCACCCACCACCATGTCGACCATGTCGAGGCCAATCTGGCGCTGAAGGAGCGCTTCAAGCTGCGCATCGTCGGACCGGAGGCGGAAAAGGAAAAGATCCCCGGCATCGACGAGACCGTCGGGCAAGGCTCGGTCGTCCATCTCGGCGGTGAGCGGATCGATGTCATCGCCACGCCCGGCCACACTGCGGGCCATGTCTCCTATCATTTTCCGGCCTCGAAAGTGGCGTTCACCGCCGACACTTTGTTCGCGCTCGGCTGCGGCCGGCTGTTCGAATGCAAGCCGCCGGTGATGTATGAGTCGCTGAAGAAGCTCGCCGCACTCCCGGCCGACACGGTCATCTATTGCGGCCATGAGTATACGCTTTCGAACGCCCGCTTTGCGTTGACCGTCGACCCGACCAATTCGGCGCTGAAAGAACGCGCCGCCAAGATCGAGACCCTGCGCGCCGACAACAAGGCGACGCTGCCGACCACGATCGGCGAGGAATTGTCGACCAATCCGTTCCTGCGCTGGCACGACCCGGCGATCCGCAAGCATCTCGGTATGGAGGCGGCCTCCGACGCCGAAGTGTTCGCGGAAATCCGCAAGCGCAAGGACAATTTCTGAGCATCATTCCGGGATCAGCCATGACCAGCGCCGCTGAAATCATCGCCACGCTCGGCCTCAAGCCGCATCCGGAAGGCGGCTGGTATGCCGAGACCTTTCGCGACGGCGCCGGGCGCGGCCATTCGACGGCGATCTATTTCCTCCTTGAACAGGACCAGATTTCGGCCTGGCACCGGGTCAAGGACGCGGCCGAGGTCTGGCACTTCCATGCCGGAGCGCCGCTGGCGCTGTCGATGTGCGAGGAAGGTAGTCCAATGCTTAACCAGGTGATCGAGCAGGTGCTCGGCATTGAGCTTGCGGCGGGCGAGCGGCCGCAGATCGTCGTGCCGGCCGGCTGGTGGCAATCGGCGCGCAGCCTCGGCGAATGGACGTTGGTCGGCTGCACCGTGGCGCCGGGCTTCGACTTCGCCGCGTTTGAAATGGCCGAGCCGGGCTGGCAGCCTTAGGCCAGAAGAAAACCAAGAGTTATGCAGAGCTGGGCGGCATAGTAGAGCACCCAGACCGCATAACGGATGCCGGCGCGATAGGGTGCTATTGCCGGAACCAGGAATTTCTCCGCGGCAAGCAGCCCGTCCGATGCCATGAACATAACAGCGCCGCCGATGACCCACGGATTGGCGAGCGTCAACGCCGAGATGCCCATCGCCAGAATGGCCGCGATATAGATGGCGATCGGCACCCGCAGGCCGGGACTGACACGGCGCCAGAGCGCCGCCAGCATGACGACTGCGAAGGCCGCCATGGCAAGCGCGATGGCGCCGCGCCATGTCTCGGTGCTGAGCACATCCAGCCCGCCGCCGCCGAGCAGGAAGAGCGGCACATAGAGGACATGCGCCGCAAGGAAGCTGGCCAGCCCGCCGAGGAAGGCCTTTTCGCCGTCACGCGACAGGAAGGCATCGCCGACGGCGCTGAGCGCCAGCGCAGAGACGAGCAACAGCGGCCCACCTTGCATGAAGGCCAGCGCCGCAAGCATGGCCACGGCCAGCGTCTTTGCCGCCGAGCGGGCCAGCGTCGGCCGCATGTCCAGGGTGAAGGCGTAGATCACCGCCGCCACCAGCGAAAAAATCAATGTTGCATTTGCGTTGGCGTCGATGCCGCCGGCAAACGGCATCGTCATGCGCTTGCCCCGCCAGTTGCCGCCTTGCGCAGGAACAACGATTTCGCCGCCAGCGCCGCGCCGCCGGTGATCAGTACGCAGGCCGCCAGGATACGCAGCGACGGCTCGGCAACGCCCGCCGCGATCAGCACCAATGTCGACAGCAGTGGCGCCGCATAGCTTGCCGCGCCGAGCACCTGGATGTTGCCTCGTTTGACGCCGATATCCCAGGCGTAGAAGGCGGCACCCACCGGCATCAACCCCAAACCAACCACCGCCAGCCACTGGCCGGGGCCATCGGGCAGCACCGTCTTTTCCAGCAGAAGATGGCAGATGAGGGACAGGGCTGCCGTGGCGGCGCAGAACCAGGTGACGATTGAGGTCGGCACCGCCGGAAAGCGCCGCGACAGCAGCGAATAGGACGACCACAGCAGCGCACAGACGGCCGCCATCGCATAGCCGAAGGTGTAGCGAGCATCGAAGGCGAGGCCGCCACCCTTGGTGACGATCAGCACGGTCCCGGCGAGCCCGAGCAGCGCGCCGACGACATGGTTCCAGGCCAGCTTCTCGCCCGGCATCAGCGCTGATCCCAGCACGATCAGCAGCGGCCACAGATAGACGATCAGGCTTGCCTCCACCGCCGGCGCGTTGCGCAGCGCGGTGAAATAGAAGAAATGGTAGCCGAACAGTCCGGCAATGCCGATCACCCAGACCTGGCGTGGGATCTTCAGGCTTTTATCGGTCGCCGGCATGAACAGCCGGGCAACCAGCCCGACCGCGGTGCCGATGGTGAAGGTGATGGCCGAGAGCAAGAATGGCGGCACGGCGCCCGACGCATCGGTGAGCAACGCCAGCAGCGCCCACATGGCGACCGCCGAGAAACCGATCAGTGTTGCGCGCCCCATGCCCGTCTCCGGCGACTCGCCCCATTTCTATTCGGGTGGGCGCGTCTATTCAGTAGCTTCGAACCGCCCCGCGCTGACAGTCAAGGTGCCGATCTGCGTCCCGACCGTGGCGTGGATCGGCGCATATATGCCGGTTTGGCCGAGCGGTGCAAACGTCACCATCATCTGGCTCTTCTTCTTCAGGTAATTCAGCGCCTTGCGGCCCTTGCGGTAGCCTGCCACCGGCTCGAAGCTCATCTTGCAGGTAACGGTGTCGCCCTTGTAGCCCTTGACCGAGATCGATCCTTTCGAGGCGTAGGTCAGCGTCAGGTCGGCGCGCATCTCGCCGTCATAGAATTTCACCTTGCGCCCGCAGACCTGGTCGAGGCTGTCGGCATGGATAACGGTAGCCGCCATGGGATCGAGCACAGATGCCAGATCGTTGCTGCCCAGCGGTATCCAGTTTTTGGGATTGCGCTTTTTCGGTTCGGGAATGACCTGGGTGGCGGTCACCGCGCCATTGGCAAAGCGGATATCGACCATGGAAGCCTTCTTACCGGACTTATAATCGGCGCGAAATACCTGCGGCTGCATCTGCTTGCCCAGAATCTTGCCCTTTGACGAGATCGTGCCGCTCGTGTCGTCGAACAAGGTGGCGAGACCCGCGCTGGAGACGGTGCCGTCTATGGAATAGCTATCGCCTTCGTAGTGGCTGGAAAATGTCGCCTTGGCCACGGAAAGGCCGAGGAACGACACCGTGTATTCGCCCTTGAAGGACTGTGCGGTGGCTGCGGGCGCGGCGGCAAGGGTTGATGTTGGCAAGGCGGCGACAAGTATGGCGACAACGGCATGTGACGGGCGAAGCATGGCGGGCTCGGTCCTTGATTTTTTTAACCGGAGGCGGGCGACTCCGGCTTGAGATGTCCCTGTCCGACCGCTTATAGGCTGAATTCCGGCCTTTATGTGAAACGCTCGTCACAGTCGTGGGCAAGCCGGAGCTTGACGCATTGGCGAAATGCAACTATGGAACGCCAACTTTTCCATAAGGCCGCCTGACTGAAACCGCGCGCCACCCGGCGCGGGCGAACAAGGTTTGGCAGGCTAGACAGAACTGAAGGTTAGAACCATGTCCCGCACCTGCGAACTCACTGCCAAGGCAGTCCAGACCGGCAACAATGTGAGCCACGCCAACAACAAGACCAAGCGCCGCTTCCTGCCGAACCTCGTCAATGTGACGCTGATTTCGGAAGCGCTGAACCAGAATGTGCGCCTGCGCATTTCGGCCAACGCGCTGCGTTCGGTCGAGCATCGCGGCGGCCTCGACGCCTTCCTGGCCAAGGCCGACGCCAAGGAATTGTCGCAGCGCGCGCGGCTGCTGAAGAAGCAGATCGCCAAGAAGCTGGCCGACCAGCCCGCCGCTTAACGATATCAAGGCGGGGGACGACCGCCCTGAGCATCGGAGCAATCCGATGCTCAAAACTTCTAAGGCAGCAGCATCGGAGCAATCCGATGCTCAAAACTTGCAAGGCAGCGCGATCCGGATTTCGGCTAGCGCCTGGCTGGTTCCATTACCCAGGATAAAAAAATGACTTCCTTCTCGCGATATCTGCCCTTTGTGGCCGCCATGGCGCTTGTCGTCGTGGTATCGAACATCCTCGTGCAGTTCCCGATGCAGGGTCAGGCCGGCGGTCTGTCGCTGGCCGACATCCTGACCTGGGGCGCCTTCACCTATCCCTTCTCCTTCCTGGTCACCGACCTTGCCAACCGCCGCTACGGCCCGACGGTGGCGCGCCGCATCGTCTTTGTCGGCTTCATGACCGCGGTGGTCTGCTCGATTCTCGTCCCGCCCTTCCTGTTTCGCCACGGCCTGATCGAGTTCGAGACATCAGCCGACCGGCTGGTGCGCATCGCCGCAGCTTCCGGCGCGGCCTTCCTTTGCGCGCAATTGCTCGACGTCACCGTGTTCAACCGGTTGCGCCGGCAGAGCTGGTGGCGCGCGCCGATCGTCGGCACGCTGGTCGGCTCGGTGTTCGACACCCTGGTGTTCTTCAGCATCGCCTTTTCGGCCGCCTTCGCTTTTGCCGGCCCGAACGACAGTTTTGCGCTGGAGACGGCGCCGCTGATGGGCGTGCTGCCGGTCGAGACCATGCGCTGGGTCTCCTGGGCGCTGGGCGACCTTTCGGTGAAGCTGATCATCGCTGTTGTGGCCCTGATCCCCTACCGGCTGCTCGCCGCCCACTGGAGCCAGCCGGCCGTGGCTGTCTAGGCCGTGATCCCTTGGGTCCAGCTCGGCTCGGCCAAAACGCCTGACGGCGGACAGGAACTGCGCCTCAAGCAGCGCGGCAGCGAATTCTCGATCATGCTCGGCACCAATGAGCTGATGAACAGCCGCCTCAGCGGCTCCGAAGAAGCGCTGGCCAAGCTCTCCTGTGAAAAGGTCGGCGGCCGCGCCCAACCGAAAATCCTGATCGGCGGCCTCGGCATGGGTTTTACGCTGCGCGCTGCGCTTGCCCAATTGGGCGCCGACGCAGGCATCACCGTTGCCGAGCTTGTCCCCGCCGTCATCGCCTGGGCGCGCGGCCCCATGGAGGCGGTCTTCGCCGGCTGTCTCGACGATCCCCGTGTGACGGTTCGCGAAGCCGACGTCGGGCACATCATAAGATCCGACAAGGCAGCCTGGGACGCCATCCTGCTCGATGTCGACAATGGCCCCGAAGGCATCGTCTACAAGGGCAACGACGCGCTCTATGGCGCTGCCGGGCTCGGCGCGGCGCGTGCAGCGCTCAGGCCCGGGGGCGTGCTGGCTGTTTGGTCGCAAGGCCCCGATGCCGGCTTCACACTTAGGCTCAAGCAGGCGGGCTTTGTCGTGGACGAGGTGAAGACGCGCGCCAATGGCAAGCGCGGCGCGCGCCACGTCATCTGGATCGCCACCAAGCCTTAGGGCTCTCAATCCTGGTGCAGGATGAATTCCAGATAGAGGTTGCGCTGCAGGATCGAGTGGTTGTCGTCCGAGATCAGCGACACCATCAGCGCCCCGTCATCGCGGGTCCAGACGTCGAGTCCTTCCATATTGTCGATCTGGTAGCCCATGTCGGCTTCCATCAGCACCGGCCCGTCGGCAACCGCGCCCTTCTCGACGCTTTCGCCATAGATGCGCCTTAGCCGCATCCTGACACCGCCGGCCATCGAGAAACTGCGCTCCAAAAGCAGCAGGTCGCCATCCGGCAGGAAGGCGCCGTCAGTGATGTCGAAATCGCCGTTGCGCTTGACCGTGAAGACGCCCTTGTGCGGCCCTTCGATGATGGCGGCATAGATGTTGCCAACCTTGTCCAAGCTCTTTTCCGAGACCACGACGAGGCCGCCCTCGTGCTGGCCGTTGGGATTGGCGTGGGTGACGGTCTCGAAACCGCGGTTCTGCCGCAGTTCCCGGGCTGGAACCAGGAAGTTCAGTTGCTTGAACGGCGCAGTCATGTTGCTGAGGTCGATCTTGAACTGGGCGACGCGGTGATCGCGCTCGAAGCCGACGGTGGCAATGCCGTCGTTGACTGCAAGGCCCTCGGCATCGACTTCCCATTTCTTGTCGATCGGCCGGCCCTTCTCATCGACCATCTGCTGCATGCGGAAATTCTGGATGCCGGACGGCCGCTTGTCGGCATCATGGGTGATCGAGCCGAAGAACCAGAAGCCCGTATCGGCGACGCCGATGAAATCGCTGCCGGGTTTGACGAACCGAAATGCCGACAGCGCGCCGAAATCGCGCGTCGTCGAGTTCATCTCAAGACCGCCGACGAATTCCAGCAGCCCAAACTGCTTGTCGGCGCTGCCGATATTGAAGGTGGTGATCGGCCGCGCCGAGACTTCGACCGGCTCGACCGCGCTTGGGCCGGCGGCGATGGCCGGCGCAAACGCCATGCCGAACAAGGCAGTGACCGCGAAGAGCAGCTGCCGAAACCCGCCGCGCAAAAATATCATCCGGCGCGCCGGTAGCCGCCGCGGCGTGTATCGCGCACGTTTTCCTCGGCAAACAGCGAGGCCAGCTGCTCGGTCATGGCGCCGGCCAGTTCCTCGGCATCGACGATGGTGACGGCGCGCCTGTAATAGCGGGTAACGTCGTGGCCGATGCCGATGGCCAGCAGCTCGACCGGCGAGCGCGTCTCGATCAGCTCGATGACGGCGCGCAGATGCCGCTCGAGATAGTTGCCAGGATTGACCGACAGCGTCGAATCGTCCACCGGCGCGCCGTCCGAGATCATCATCAGGATCTTGCGCTGTTCGGGCCGGGCGATCAGCCGGTTGTGCGCCCATAACAACGCCTCGCCGTCGATGTTTTCCTTGAGCAGGCCCTCGCGCATCATCAGGCCGAGATTGCGCCGGGCGCGACGCCACGGATGATCGGCGGATTTGTAGATGATGTGGCGCAGATCGTTGAGCCGGCCGGGGTTCGGCGGCTTGCCGTCCTTCAGCCACTTCTCGCGAGCCTGTCCGCCCTTCCACGCCCGCGTGGTGAAGCCGAGGATCTCGACCGAGACGCCGCAGCGCTCCAGCGTGCGCGCCAGAATGTCGGCACAGGTGGCGGCAACCGTGATCGGCCGACCGCGCATCGAGCCCGAATTGTCGAGCACCAGCGTCACCACCGTGTCGCGGAATTTGGTGTCGCGCTCCTGCTTGAACGACAAGGGCTGCATCGGGTCGATGACGACACGAACCAGGCGTGCCGGATCGAGATAACCCTCTTCGAGGTCGAAATCCCAGGAACGGTTCTGCTGCGCCATCAGGCGGCGCTGCAGCCGGTTGGCGAGCCGTCCGACGACGCCGGAGAGATTGGCCAACTGCTTGTCGAGGAAGGCGCGCAGCCGGTCGAGTTCTTCCTCCTCGCACAGGTCTTCCGCACCGACCGTCTCGTCGAAGGCGGTGGTGAAAACCTTGTAGTCGATCTCTTTCGGCAGGTTGGCGAAGGGGTTGTCGTTACGGCGCGCCTCGCCCGGCGTTTCGGCGTCTGCATCGTCATCGTCGGAAAGATCGTCGGCAGTGGCGTCGGAGGCCTCAGTCTCGGACGACTGTTCGTCGTCGGCCGAGGCCTCGGCATCCTCGGACTGCGACTGCTCGGAGCCGGAATCGTCTTCACCGCCCTCCTCGCTCTGCTCCTCGCCTTGCGGCTGGTTGTCGTCATTGTCCTCGGAGTCTTCGGTTTCCTGGTCGTCGCCGAGTTCCTCGGCCATCTCCATGGACGCAAGCATCTCGCGCACGACGCGGGCAAAGGCCTGCTGGTCGCCAAGCTTGGCCGACAGTCCGTCGAGATCGGCCTTGGCTTTTTCCTCGACCCAGGGCCGCCAGAGGTCGACCAGCCGTTCGCCGCTCTTCGGGATCGGCCGTCCGGTCAGCTTTTCGCGCACCATCAGCGCCAGCGCCTCCTCGATCGGCGCGTCGGCCTTGTCCTTGACGTCGACAAGGTTGGCCTTGGCGTATTTGTCCTCCAGCATCGAGCCGATATTGTCGGCGACGCCTTGCATGGCGCGGCTGCCGATCGCCTCGACGCGGGCCTGTTCCACGGCGTCATAGATCGAGCGCGCCAGCTTGCCTTCCGGCGCCAGTTTGGTGTGGATGCGCTGATCGTGGCAGGCGCGCTTCAGCGCCATGGAATCACCCAGGCCACGAGTAATCGCGATGTCTGTCTTGGACGCTTTCTTCGGCAGTTCGGGCAGTCGGGCGCGGCTGCCGGCGAGCGCCGGGCGGTCCTTGGCGAAACCGACTTCGAGCTCCTTGTCGCTGGCGATGGCGCGCATGCAGACGGTGACGGCACGCTTGAAGCTGTCGGCTTCAGACCCCGTCTTCGACTTGTTGCGCGTGTTGTCGCCCGGACCCGCCATCGAGGCTCTGCTCAGCCCAGCACCACGTTGGCGGCGCTCTCGGGCAAATCCTCGCCGAAGGCGCGCTGGTAGAACTCGGCCACCACCGAACGCTCCAGCTCGTCGCATTTGTTGAGGAAGGTCAGCCGGAACGCCATGCCGATATTGCCGAAGATCTCGGCATTTTCGGCCCACGTGATGACGGTACGCGGGCTCATCACGGTCGACAGATCGCCATTGATGAAGGCCGAGCGCGTCATGTCGGCGACCCGCACCATCTTGTTGACGATGTCCTTGCCCTTGCCGTCGCGATAGTGCTTGGCCTTGGCCAGCACGATGTTCACCTCATTGTCGTGCGGCAGGTAGTTCAGCGTGGTGACGATCGACCAGCGATCCATCTGCGCCTGGTTGATCTGCTGCGTGCCGTGATAGAGGCCGGTAGTGTCGCCGAGGCCGACCGTGTTGGCGGTCGAAAACAGCCGGAACGCCGGATGCGGGCGGATGACCCGGCTCTGGTCGAGCAGCGTCAGGCGGCCCGACGATTCCAGCACGCGCTGGATGACGAACATCACGTCCGGACGGCCTGCATCGTACTCGTCGAAGCAGAGCGCGACATTGTGCTGGTAGGCCCAGGGCAGGATGCCGTCGCGGAATTCGGTGATCTGCAGGCCATCCTTGACGACGATGGCGTCCTTGCCGACGAGGTCGATACGGCTGACATGGCTGTCGAGGTTGACGCGCACGCAGGGCCAGTTAAGGCGGGCGGCGACCTGTTCGATATGGGTCGATTTGCCGGTGCCGTGATAGCCAGACACCATGACGCGGCGGTTGTAGGCAAAGCCGGCAAGGATCGCCAGCGTCGTCGCCTTGTCGAACAGATAATCCGGATCGATGTCCGGCACATGTTCCGAGGTCACCGAATAGGCCGGCACCACCATCTTGGACTCGAAGCCGAATTTGTCTTTCACCGACACCGTCGTGTCGGGCAAATTGGCGATGTCGCGATCGACCTTGTTCATCTCTATCCAAGTCTCCACGGGCGAAATGCCTGATTTCGCCGGCAATCGATTTTGTCCGGGGGCGGTCTTAGAGCCTTTTCCACCCTTATGAAAGTTGGAAAACGACACGAACCGTTAGGTTGCTCAGCACAAACCCGCCTGCTTGAGCACGCGATAGGCCTGCAGCACATCGCGGAACCGGTCTTCCGAACCTCTATCGCCGCCATTCGCATCCGGATGGTGGCGCTTCACAAGTTCCTTATAGCGCGCCTTGATGTCCTTGCCAGTCGCCTTTGTATCAAGGCCAAGCGTTTCCAGCGCCTTGGCCTCAAGCGGCTTGGCCTTGCGTTCGCGCGCCTCGCGCGGGTCCTTCGGCCCTTTGAACAGATCGAAGGGATCGCGCATGCGGTTGTAATAGCCGGCGCGACCGGAACGCTGCTGGGCGAAATCGGGCGAGGAGCGCGTCGAGGCGCCGGCGACGCCCATCTTCCATGTCGGCCGGTGGCCGGTCATCGCTTCCTTCTGGAAGCGGGCTATCTCGGTGTCCGGCACGCCGGAGAAGTAGTTGAAACCCTTGTTGTATTCGCGCACATGATCGAAGCAGAACTGAAAATACTCGCCTTCCTTCATGCGTCCGACCGGCGCCCGGTGGGTACCGGCCTCCTTGCAGCCGTCCCACTGGCAGATCGGCGAGTGCGACTTCAGCTCCGCATCCTTGTCGGGACGGACCCGAATTTTCTCGAAATATTTGGGGTACGGTTTCATCTCACCCATTTATGGGCTGTTCGCACGTGCGAAACAAGAATTGACATTTTCGCGATCATCGCCCTAACCGCTGAATCGCGGCATAAAGCAGGGCGAATGGCGATTTTTGAGGCGGCCCGGCGGGATCGATCCCGATTTCCCGATCACGCCTTGCAGATATGGTGAAGGGAGATGGCGATGTCCATACAGGCGACGATGGAAGACAAGCTGAACAAGGCGTTTTCGCCGGAGCGGCTGGCGATCGTCAATGAAAGCCACCTTCATGCCGGTCATCACCACCACGGCTCCGACGATCACGGTGCCTATGACGGCACCGGCGAGACGCATTTTCGCGTCCGCATCGTCTCATCCGTCTTTGCCGGCATGAGCCGCATCGACCGCCACCGCGCCGTCAACGAATTGCTCGCAGCGGAGCTGCAAGCCGGCGTCCATGCGCTGGCAATCGAACCGGCTGCACCCGGCGAAAAGACCCGTTGGTAAGTCTCTCCGCCTCAGATCACCGCTTCGATGAGAAACGGTCCCGGACGCGACAGGGCACTGTCGAGCAGCGCGTCGAACCGCTCGCACGTGTCGGCGCGGGCCGCCTCGACGCCCATGCCTTTGGCCAGCGCAACCCAGTCCAGCCCCGGATGGTCGAGATCGAGCATGCGCCTAGCGTTCTCGCCGATCTCATTGACCCCGACATTCTTCATTTCGCCATGCAGGATGGCGTAGGTCCGGTTGGAAAAGATGATGGTCACGACGTCAAGCTTTTCCCTGGCCTGGGTCCACAGTCCCTGCACCGTGTACATGCCGCTGCCGTCGGCCTCGAGATTGATCACCTTGCGGTCCGGGCAGGCGATCGCTGCTCCTGTCGCCATCGGAATGCCGCCGCCGATCGATCCGCCCGTACCCATCATGTAGTCGTGCGGCGCCGCAAAGGCGGATAGCGCGAAGAACCGTCTCGCCGAGGTGACCGCTTCGTCGCAGACGATGGCATTGGCCGGAAGTTTGCGCGCCACCGACAGCGCGATGGCATCGTCCGTCAGTCTGCCGCTCAGCGTCGGTTCGTCTGGAAAGGCGGTTGCGGCGGCGAATTGCTGCGTCGGCTTGATGCCGACCTCGGCAGCCAGCGCCTCCAGCGCCGCTTTCAGATCCTGGCCATGCGCCGCCAGCGAAAGCACCTTGCAATCGTCCCGAACCAGCCGCCCGGGCTTGCCGGGATAGGCGAAGAAGGCAACCGGCTCCTTGGCGCCGACCAGCACCAGCAAGTCGATATCCCGGAGCATGGCCGTCGCCGCATCGACCGGATAGGGAATGCGGGTCGGGGCGAACCGCCCGCGGCCGCGCTGCATGCGGGCGATCAGAACCTCACTGAACAGCCTGACATCGCTTCCCGATGACATTCTCCCTGCGATTTCAAGTCCATCGGCGCGCGCCGCCTGCCCACGCACCACCATGCCGACACGGCCCGGCGCGGCGCGGATTGCTTCGGCGATCGTGCGCACAACAGCCATGTCGACGGCGGGCGGCGGCTCCAGCTTCACCTTGCCAGGCGAAATCGCAGCAACTTCGCCCCAGGCGGCATCCGCAGGCAGGATCAAGGTCGTGACGCCAGGCGGCGTGAGTGAGGCGCGGAAAGCCGCCTCTGCGGCCGGCACAATATCGGCCGGCCCCTTGACGCGGCCAACCCAGTTCGACATCGGCGACCCCAGGCCTTCTATGTCGCTGGTCAGCGGGGCATCGAGCGGCAGATGGTAGGAAGCATGGTCGCCGACAATGTTGATCATCGGGCTGCGCGCACGCCTTGCGTTGTGCATGTTGGCCAAACCGTTGGCGAGACCCGGTCCGGTATGCAGCAACGTTGCTGCCGGGCGGTCGGTCATGCGCGCATAGCCGTCGGCGGCGCCGGTCACCACGCCCTCGAACAGGCCGAGCACGCAACGCATCTGAGGTTTGCGGTCCAGTGCGGCAACGAAATGCATTTCGGATGTGCCAGGATTGGCGAAGCAGACCGTGACGTCATTGGCCAGGAGCACGTCGCACAGCAGATCGGCGCCATTCATGATTTTCTTTCCCAATCGACAATTCAGGAACAATTGCACCTGTAGGCGCCGGGTCGGCAATGTCCCGCCGGGGCTTTTGGTCTGATCCAGGACGCCTCGCGGGGATCCGGCGATCAACCGACGGTCCATTCAGGAAGGCCAGCATCGCGGCGGTCAACGCGTCGCCGTCCTCGCCGAAGTCGTGATTGATCGACATATGCGTGTAGGCGTTGCCGTCGAACAGCGTCACTTCAGTGCCGATGGCGCGCAGGCGTTTGGCAAAGCCTTCGATTGGTCGTCGCGGCCTTCGGCGCGCGAATAGGCGATGAAGGTCGGCGGATGCTTGTGTCCATCGAGATAGCTGGCCGGCGACAACGCCGCCCATCAGCGCCGCAGCACCGGGCAACCCGCCATTCCAGCCACTCCGAATGTTTCCTCCCAAGCCTTCTACCCGGATTGCAGCCACTCTCCTTCATGTGAAGGGAACCAACAATGCTTTCCGACAGTTGAAGGTGATGAGGCGATTGGAATCCAGATCGGCTCCGAGGGCAGAACATCATGCGTGCAACCCAATCCGACGTCTTCGATCTTTTTTCGGAAATTTATGCCAATGCGGCGGACGAAGAGGTCAGCATCCAACAGTATCTTCTTGCCTGTCGGGAAGACAAATCGATGTACGCTTCGGCGCCCGAAAGGATGGTCGACGCAATCGGCGAACCAAAACTGGTTGACACCAGCAAAGACGAGCGCCTCGGCCGCATTTTCGCGAATCGGACCCTCAAGATCTACCCTCATTTTTCTGACTTCTATGGAATGGAGGATACGATCGAGCGCATAGCTGGATATTTCCGCTATGCCTCGCAGGGGCTCGAAGAACGCAAGCAGATCCTCTATCTCCTCGGCCCGGTCGGCGGCGGCAAATCCTCTCTGGCCGAGCGCCTGAAGAAACTGATGGAGCAGCGCCCGATCTACACGCTGAAGGTCGGCAACCAGATCAGCCCGGTTTTCGAGTCGCCGCTTGGGCTGTTCCATCCCGATCACATGGGTGATCTGCTAGAGGATAAATACGGCATAGCCCGGCGCCGGCTGAACGGATTGATTTCGCCATGGGCGGCCAAGCGCCTCGACGAATTGTCTGGCGACATTTCCAAATTCAGCGTCGTCAAGCTGATGCCTTCGCGGCTGCGCCAGATCGGCATTGCCAAGACCGAACCTGGCGATGAGAACAATCAGGATGTCTCGGCCCTGGTCGGCAAGGTCGACATCAGGCAATTGGAAAATTTTAGCCAGTCCGACCCCGATGCCTATTCCTATAGCGGTGGCCTGAACCGGACCACGCAAGGTCTGCTTGAATTCGTCGAGATGTTCAAGGCACCCATCAAGGTTCTGCATCCGCTGCTGACCGCGACACAGGAAGGCAGCTACAACGGCACTGAAAATTTCGGCGCCTTTCCCTACCAGGGGATCATCGTCGCCCATTCCAACGAGTCGGAATGGCAACAGTTCAAGAGCAACAAGAACAACGAGGCGTTTCTCGATCGCATCCTGGTGGTCAAGGTACCCTATTGCCTGCGGATCACCGAAGAGAGGCAGATCTATGAGAAATTGCTGCGTGAGAGCGAGTTGGCCGCCAGCCCCTGTGCCCCTGAAGTTTTGGACATCCTCAGCCGCTTTGCAGTTTCGACGCGCTTGGCCGAGCACGACAACTCGCCGCTCTACACCAAGATGCGCGCCTATGACGGCGAAAATCTGAAGGAAGTCGATCCCAGGGCAAAGTCGGTCCAGGAATATCGCGACGCCGCCGGCGTCGATGAAGGCATGACGGGCGTCAGCACGCGCTTTGCCTTTAAGATCCTTTCGCAGACATTCAACTTCGATAATGAGGAGGTGGCCGCCGATCCTGTGCATCTGATGTACATTCTGGAGGAGGCGATCAAGCGGGAGCAGTTCCCGAAGGAAACGGAAGCGGCCTATCTTGAATTCATCAAGTCGGAGCTTGCGGCGCGCTACGCCGAGTTCATCGGCCACGAAATCCAGAAGGCCTATCTGGAGTCCTATAGCGAATACGGCCAGAACCTCTTCGACCGCTACATCGCCTATGCGGATGCCTGGATTGAGGACCAGGACTACAAGGACCCCGACACCGGCCAGATCCTCAACCGGGAGATCCTGGACAACGAACTTTCGCAGGTCGAGAAACCGGCAGGCATCGCCAATCCCAAGGACTTCCGTAACGAGGTGGTGAAGTTCACTCTGCGCGCTCGCGCAAGAAACCACGGCCGCAACCCGTCATGGACCAGCTATGAAAAACTGCGCGAGGTCATCGAGAAGCGGATGTTCGGACAGGTCGAGGACCTCTTGCCGGTGATCAGCTTCGGCTCCAAGCAAGACAGCGTTACGGAAAAGCGCCATAACGAATTCGTACAGCGCATGATCGAGCGTGGCTACACAGAACGGCAGGTACGCCGGCTGGTGGACTGGTACATGCGGGTGAACAAGGCGGGTTGACAGAGCCGGATGGTTCCATGCCGATCTTCATCGACCGTCGCCTGAACCCCAAGGACAAGAGCCTTGGCAATCGACAGCGCTTCCTCAGGCGTGCTCGCGAGGAGTTGAAGCGGAGCATTCGCGATCAAATCCGCACTGGCAGGATCGCCGACGTGGATACCGAGCACGCCGTGCCCATGCCTGAAAGGAAAACGGCCGAGCCGAGCTTCAACGATGACAGGGCCAGCGGACGGCGCCGACACATCCTTCCGGGCAACAGGCATTTTTCCCCTGGAGACCTGCTCCCGAAGCCGCATGGGGGCGGCGCGGCGTCGTCGCCAGGAAACACGGCGTCGGAAGACGATTTTCGTTTCGTGCTGTCACGCGAGGAGGTGCTCGAACTCTTTTTTGAGGATCTCGAACTGCCCGACCTGGTTAAGCTCAATCTCAAGGAAATCCTTGCCTTCAAGCCGCGCCGGGCCGGCTTCGCGGCAACCGGTTCCCCGACCAACATCAATGCCGGCCGCACCATGCGCAACAGCCTAGGCCGGCGCATTGCGCTGAGGCGCCCCACGCAGCAGGAACTGGAGGCGATCCTCCGGGAAATCGTCACGCTTGAGTCGGCCCCGGCCGGCGCGGCGGTGCGCCAGCGCATCGCGGAATTACGCGACGAGCTTGACCGGCTGGAGCGACGGCGCAGGCGAATTGCCTTTGTCGATCCGGTCGATATCCGATTCAACCGCTTCGACGCCCGGCCGGTGCCGAATGCCAATGCCGTCATGTTCTGCCTTATGGACGTGTCCGGATCGATGGGCCAACGCGAAAAGGACTTGGCCAAACGCTTCTTCGTGCTGCTGCACCTGTTCTTGAAACGGCGCTACGAACGCACGGAGATCGTCTTCATCCGCCATACCCATGAGGCGCACGAAGTGGATGAGGACACGTTCTTCTACAACACGCAGAGCGGCGGTACGATCGTCTCCACCGCGCTCGACGAAATGCACCGCATTATCGGCCAGCGCTATCCTGCCAGCGAGTGGAACATTTACGCCGCGCAGGCCTCTGACGGGGACAATTTCACCACCGATTCCGAGCGATGCATAGAGCTCATGAACCGCAAGCTCATGCGCCTGTGCCAGTATTTCGCCTATGTCGAGATCATCGACGAACGCGAGAGCCACATATTCGGTGCTACCGAAAACGGGACGTCGCTTTGGCGCGCCTACAGTACGATCGAGCTGAAATGGCCCAACTTCCAGATGAGCCGCATCGCTGCTCCTGCGGATATTTACCCGGTCTTCCACCGGCTCTTCGCCAGGCAGCCGGTGGCCATCAAGAGCGCTTGAGAGAGAGAGATGGTCAGGCGAGCCAACGAAACGAATTTGTTGTTTTCCGGTTCCGACTGGAATTTCGAGAAATTATCGCGGGCTTTTGAAGAGATCGAGGCGATCGCGGTCGACGAGTTGCATCTCGATACTTACCCGGTCCAGATGGAGATAATCTCCTCCCAGCAGATGCTCGACGCCTACTCATCTATCGGCATGCCACTGATGTATCGGCATTGGTCGTTCGGCAAACATTTCCTTCACCAGGAGCTTCTTTACCGTAAGGGTGGTCGGGGGCTGGCCTATGAACTGGTCATCAACTCCAATCCCTGCATCGTCTACCTCATGGAGGAAAACACCATGGCGTTGCAGGCCCTTGTGACGGCCCACGCGGCGCTTGGCCACAATCATTTCTTCAAGAACAATCATCTGTTTCAGCAATGGACCGACGCCGGGGCAATCCTGGGTTATCTGGACTTCGCCAAGGGCTACATCGCCCGGTGCGAGGAGCGGCACGGCCTTGCAGCAGTGGAGGCCATTCTCGATTCCGCCCATGCGCTGATGGAACAAGGGGTGTTCCGCTACCACCGGCCGCCAAAGCTCTCGTCGGAGCGACAGCGCGAAGGGCTTCGCGAGCGCCTCGAATACGAAGAGCGCTCCTACAACGATCTGTGGCGCACGCTGCCGCCGTCGCAGAACAAAAACAAGTCCGGCAATGAGGATCAAGGGATGGCGGAGCGCAAGAGATCGCTCAACCTTCCCGAGGAAAACCTCCTTTATTTCCTCGAGAAGAACAGCCTGATCCTGGAACCCTGGCAGCGCGAGATCATCAGGATCGTCCGCGTCATCGCGCAATATTTCTACCCGCAGCGACAGACTCAAGTGATGAATGAAGGCTGCGCCACCTTCGTGCATTATACGCTCATGAACATGCTATTCGATCGTGGCCGGATCGGCGAAGGTGCCATGCTCGAAATCCTGCGCAACCATTCGAACGTGATCTTCCAGCCGGCCTTTGACGATCCCCGGTTTTCAGGCATCAATCCCTATGCCCTCGGCCTCGACATGATGCAGGACATACAGCGCATTTCGACCGAGCCGACGGCGGAGGACCGCGACTGGTTCCCGGACATTGCAGGACATGGCAACTGGCGCGAGGTCCTGCTTGAGGCCTGGGCCAACCACCGCGACGAATCCTTTATCCGCCAGTACCTCAGCCCGAGCTTGATCCGAAAATGGCGGTTCTTCGTGCTTGGCGATGGAGCCGACAAACCGCATTTCGAAGTCGCGTCGATCCACAACGAACGTGGCTATCACAAGATACGCGCCCAGCTTGCCCACAGTTACGACCTTGGAGCGAATCGGCCGGACATCCAGGTGATTGATGTCGACCTGCTCGGCGACCGGCAGTTGCGGCTGCAACACAGGGTAAAGGATGGTGTTGTGCTCGAAGGGGCCAGCCGTGACGCGACGCTCCGCCATGTCCGCAGCCTCTGGGGCTACGAGGTCAGCCTGGTCGCAGTTGACGCTCAAACCGGTGCGACCATCCACGAACGGTCTACGAGCCAGATCGCGGCATAAGCTCGGCAAAGAGCGTCATGTGGCGGGCCTGCTCGGTACCTTTAAGATTCGCCCGCCGGCCTGATCCTGATTCTGGCGATCCGGTTCTTGTCGCGCTTCATCACCACGAAGCGCTTGCCGTGGAAGGTGAAAGCCTGCTTTTCCTCGGGGATCGACTGCGTCTCGTGGATGACCAGGCCGGCAATGGTGGTCGCTTCCTCGTCAGGCAGGTTCCAGTCGAGCGCCCGGTTGAGATCGCGGATCGGCACAGTGCCGTCGACGACCACGGAACCGTCCGCCTCCTGCTTCACGCCCTGAATGTCTACATCGTGCTCGTCGGCGATCTCGCCAACGATCTCCTCGATAATGTCCTCCAGCGTCACCAGCCCTTCGACCTCGCCATATTCGTCGACGACGATGGCGAAATGCGCCTTGGCGCGCAGGAAGGCGTTGAGCTGTTCCTGCAGCGTCGTGGTGTCGGGCACGAACCAAGGCTTCGAAGCGATCTTCATCACGTCGATCCGGGAAAAGTCGTTGCCGACCTCGTTCAGCGCTCGCAGCAGGTCCTTGGCGTGCAGCACGCCGACAATGTTGTCGAGAGAGCCTTTCCACAACGGCATGCGGGTGTGCGGGCTTTGCAGGATCTCGCGCACCACCGCTTCCGGCCCATTGTCGGCATTGACCGAGCGCATATTGGTGCGGTGGACCATGATGTCGGAGACTTCGAGCTCGGCGAGATCGAACAGCCCGCCGACGCGGTCGCGGTCCTCACGCACCATCTGGCCGTCGCGGCGGAAATCGTCGACCGCGCCGCGCAACTCGTCCTGTGTCGAGCGCTGCGGCTCGATGCGCGACAGCTCATAGCCGAACATGGCAAGCAGGCGCGTGCGCACGGCCAGGACCAGCAGGATGAGGATGGCAAGGACGGCGACGACGGTCCAGCCGGGCTCGTTGATCATCGCTGCCGGCTTTCCTGGCCCGGGTGGTTCTCCCTGAGGAACGAAAGCACTTCCGACGCCGGTACATCCTTGGCAATAAAAGCCTGGCCAACGCCGCGCGTCAGGATGAATGTCAGCGCGCCGCGCGACACTTTCTTGTCCTGGGTGATGAAGCCAAGCAGCGCCTCGGCATCGGGCAACTCACCAGGGATGTCGGCCATCCGCCAGGGTAGACCGACGGCGCGAAGATGCGCCTCGACCCGCGCCGCGTCGTCGGGGCTGGCCAGATTGAGCCTTGCGGAAAAGCGGTGCGCCAGCGCCATGCCGATGGCGACGCCTTCGCCATGGACGAGGCGGGCGCCGTCATACTGTGTGGCGCCTTCCAGCGCATGGCCGAACGTGTGGCCAAGATTGAGCAGTGCGCGGTCGCCGGTTTCGAACTCGTCGCGGGCGACGACATCGGCCTTGGCGCGGCACGCCTCGGCGATGGCCTCGGCCCGCTCCGGTCCGCCAGCGAACACCTTTTCCCAGTTCGCTTCCAGCCAGACGAAAAACGCCGGTCGGTCGATCAACCCGTATTTGGCAAGCTCGGCATAGCCGGCGCGAAATTCGCGGATCGGCAGCGTGTCGAGCACTTCGGTATCGGCCAGCACCAGTTTCGGCTGGTGGAAGACACCGACCAGATTCTTGCCGCGCGGACTGTTGATGCCGGTTTTGCCACCGACCGAGGAATCGACCTGCGCCAGCAGCGAGGTTGGAATCTGGACGAAATTCATGCCGCGGCGCACGATGCCGGCGGCAAAGCCGGTGAGGTCGCCGATGACGCCACCGCCGAGCGCAATGACGACATCGCGGCGCTCCAGCTTGGCGGCGAGCACGCCGTCGACCACCTCTTCGAGATGGGCAAAGCTCTTGGTCTTTTCGCCGGCCGGCAAAGTGATGACGGCAGGCTGGATGCCGCCTGTTTCCAGACCGGCCTTCAGCGCGTCGAGATGTGCCGCCGCGACATTGTCGTCGGTGACCACCGCCGCCCTCGTGCCGGGCAGGCGGCGCGAAATCTCGGCGCCGGCGCGCGCCAAAAGGCCAGGGCCGATCAGGATGTCATAGGCACGCTCGCCAAGGCCGACCTCGACAGTGACCGGTTCGCTCACAGCCGCACCTCGCCTGGCGCAGTCGGAGCCGGAATGCCGAAATGCCCGCACAGCGCGTCGACAACCTCCGTCGCAATGACCTCCTTGCGGTCGTCGCGTGTCGGCACGGTGATGTTGGACGTGGCATAGACCGGGTAGCGCTCGCCCATCAGTCGCTCGAGCACGGCGCGCGGATCGGCGCTTTTGAGCAACGGCCGGTTCTGCTTCTTGGACACGCGTTCCATCAATAGGTCGATCTCGGCCTTCAGCCACACCGACACGCCATGCCCGGCGATCGCTTCCCGCGTCTGCGCATTCATGAACGCGCCGCCGCCGGTCGACAGCACCTGCGGCCCACTCTCCAGCACGCGCAGGATGACGCGCTGCTCCAATGCCCGGAATTCGGTCTCGCCATAGCGTTCGAACAGTTCCGGCACCGTCATGCGCGACACGGTTTCGATCTCCTGGTCGCTGTCGACGAAGGGCAGCGACAGCATCGTCGCCACCTTGCGGCCGATCGCCGTCTTGCCGGCGCCCATCAGGCCGACAAAGACGATCGAGCGGCTGCCCAGCCTGTCGAGCAGCGCGGCATGGCTATCGCCGGGAGGATTTGCTGGTAACGCGTTCATGAGACCATGCTGTTTCTAAGCCGTCTTTGCCGGCGTATCGACATCAAAAGCCCGTTTGCGTCAAGCATAGCGCCTTTCGCACGCAGAGCCCTTCGTCCTTGAATTGACGGAATTAGCGTCCCATAAGGACACAGGGCTTGGAATCGCAGAGCAAGAAGACGGGCGAAGATTGATGCCGACACTGTTCCGCTTTGTCGTGACGATGATGATTCTTGCCGGCATTGCCTATGGTACGATGGTGGCGTTGGCGATGTTCGTCGAGCCGAAAAAAGCCGAAATCACCGTGCGCATTCCACCGGAAAAGCTGAACCCCAAGAAAAACTGACCCAAAACTGACCCCTGGAACATGAACAGCGCGGCTCGCATCGAAGCCTTTCTCGAGATGATGAGCGCCGAACGCGGTGCCGCTGAAAACACGCTGTCTTCCTACCGCCGGGATCTCGAAGACGCTTCGCAGCAGATTGCCGGCGGGCTTGCCGCCGCCGCCGCAGTCGACATCCGCGCCTATCTCGACGACATCGCAGCGCGCGGCTTTGCGTCGACGTCGCAGGCGCGCAAACTGTCGGCGATCCGCCAGTTCTTCAAGTTTCTCTACGCCGAGGGCTTGCGCGGCGACGACCCGACCGGCACGCTGGACAGTCCGAAAAAGGGCCGGCCGCTGCCCAAGACGATGAGCGAGGCCGATACCGGTCGGCTGCTCGACCGTGCGGCGCTTGAGACAGGCGATGGCGTCAATGGCGACCGGGTGGCGGCACTGCGCCTGCGCGCTTTGGTCGAGGTGCTCTATGCCACCGGCCTGCGCGTCTCCGAACTTGTCGGCCTGCCGGTGACCGTCGCCCAGCGCGACGACCGCTTCTTCATGGTGCGCGGCAAGGGAGACAAGGAGCGCATGGTGCCGCTGTCGGCCAAGGCCCGCATGGCGATGCGGGCATGGCTCACGGCCCGGGCGTCGGTGCCGGCTTTCGCCGACAGCCCGTTTCTGTTCCCGGCCGCCGGCGACAGCGGCTTTCTCTCCCGGCAGGTCTTTGCCCGCGACCTCAAAGGCCTTGCCGCGCGGGCCGGCATATCGGCGGCCAAAATTTCGCCGCATGTGCTGCGCCATGCTTTTGCCAGCCATCTCCTGCAGAACGGCGCTGATCTCAGGGCGGTGCAGCAGCTGCTCGGCCACGCCGATATCTCGACCACGCAGATTTACACGCATGTGCTGGAAGAGCGGTTGGTGCGGCTGGTCAACGATCATCATCCGCTTGCCGACTAGGCCTCATATCGCTATGTGAGGGCAACGTGCCCGCGCGGAGCCTACATCTGCGCGATCTTTGCCTTCCGACGCATCGGTCCGCTTAAGAATGTACAATTACCTCGATTTCGAAAAGCCGGTGCAGGACCTTGAACTCAAGATCCTCGAGCTGAAGAAGCTTGCCGAGAATGGCGAGGCGGTCGACGTCGGCGACGAAATCAGCCGGCTCGAGAAGCGCGTGCGCGACGCGCTGCGCGACATCTACAAGGCGCTGACGCCGTGGCAGAAGGTGCAGGTCGCGCGCCACACCGACAGGCCGCATTGCCTCGACTACATCAAGGGTCTGTTCAGCGATTTCACGCCGCTCGCCGGCGACCGCAATTTCGGCGAGGACCAGGCGATCATCGGCGGCTTCGCCCGCTTCCGCGGCGAACCGGTGGCCGTCATCGGCCAGGAAAAGGGCTCCGACACGGCGAGCCGGCTCAAGCACAATTTCGGCTCGGTGCGCCCTGAAGGCTACCGCAAGGCCGTGCGGCTGATGGAACTTGCCGACCGTTTCCAGATCCCACTTCTGACGCTGGTCGACACCGCCGGCGCCTACCCCGGCGTTGGCGCCGAGGAACGCGGCCAGGCTGAAGCCATCGCCCGCTCAACCTCGGCCTGCCTCGGCCTCACAGTGCCATCGATTTCGGTTGTCATCGGCGAAGGCGGTTCGGGCGGCGCCATTGCGATCGCCACCGCCAACCGCGTCTACATGCTGGAACACGCCATCTATTCGGTGATCTCGCCGGAAGGCGCTGCCTCGATCCTGTGGCGCGACACCACGCGCTCGAAAGATGCGGCGACCAACATGAAGATCACCGCCCAGGACCTCCTGGAAATGAAGATCATCGACGCCATCATTGCCGAGCCGCTCGGCGGCGCCCAGCGCGCGCCCGAAAAGGTGATCGCCGCCACCGGCGACCTCATCGCCAAGACGATGAAGGATTTTGCCGGCGCCAACACCGATTTTCGCGAACAGCGCCGCGAAAAATATCTGGCGATGGGCCGCAGCCTCTGATTTTGGCCGGAAGCGCACCGCAATGTGGCGTCAAGGAGCAATTTCGCCACAAAAATGCCGCCGCATTCGGCTCAATAAAAAATCCGTGACACCGGGCGAATTGCCGTGGGGGGCGCCGTCCGACGCTTGCGGTAAGGAATTTTCAAGGTTAACGGGCTTAGGGTCCGTCAGTGTTCAGCATGCAGGCCCGGGCGCTATCCGGCCGTGCCGCGAGAAAAAGACATAGCCGTATCCATGTTTACCAAGCTTGCCCGCACTGGACTTCTGATCGCCGCGCTTGGCGTTGCCGGCTGCAACGATTCCTCGATGAAGAATTTTGCGCCGGAAGCCAGCAAACCGCTGCCGGACAAGATCCTGGCCGACATGAAGGCCAAGGGCATGATCCGCACCTCGTCGGTGATGGCTCGCATCTTCAAGGAAGAAGGCAAGCTCGAAATCTGGAAGGCCAAGACCACCGGCCGCTACGAGATGGTCGCCAGCTACGATATCTGCAAATGGTCGGGCAAGCTCGGCCCAAAATACACCGAGGGCGACCGCCAGGCGCCGGAAGGTTTCTATACGGTCCGCCCGTCGCAGATGAATCCGCGCTCGAACTATCATCTGTCCTTCAACATCGGCTATCCCAACGCCTATGACCGTGCCAATGGCCGCACCGGCGCCAATCTGATGGTGCACGGCGCCTGCTCGTCGTCGGGCTGTTATTCGATGACCGACCCGCAGATCGAGCAGATCTACGCTTTTGGTCGCGATGCCTTCCAGGGCGGCCAGACCGAGTTCCAGATCCAGGCCTTCCCGTTCCGCATGACCGCCGCCAACATGGCGCGCTACCGCAACGACCCGAACTATGAGTTCTGGAAGATGCTGAAGGTCGGTTACGACAATTTCGAGATCACCAAGGTGCCGCCGAAGGTCGATGTCTGCGACAAGCGCTATGTCTTCAACCAGGTGGCGCCCGAGGGCACGACATTCGATCCGACTGGCGCCTGCCCCGCGACCACGCAGCCCGATTCGCTGAAGAGCGCACTCAACGCATATCAAAGCAGCTATGACGCGGCCTTCACTGGCGCGGTCAAGGCCAGCGTGCCGGCGCCCAAGCCAACCATTGCCGGCATCAAGGAAGCCAGCATCGTTTCCGACTGGTCGAAGCGCCGCGCCCGGGGCGAGCGCGTGCCGATCGAACCGCCGTCGCTGAATTCCGACGGCACGCTGACCGAGACGGCGCGCATGGGCCGCATCGATTCGCCGGCCGGCCGCAAGATGGCGGCACTGGACGCAGAGAAGGAAGCCAAGCGCAAGGCCGAGGAACAGCGGGTTGCGGCCATCGAAGCCGCGAAAGCCGCCAAGGCCCAGGCACTGGCCGAAAAGCAAGCGGCAAAGGCCCAAGCGCTGGCCGAAAAGGCAGCAGCCAAGCAGGCCGCCCAGCAGCCGGTCGCCACTGCGAGCGTCGAGGCGGCGCCTGCAGAACCGCCGGCGGACGAAAGCCGGATGTCGAAGATCAAGAACAAGCTGCTAGGCATGTTCGGCGGCTGAGGTTTTCGCCTTGCCGATGCATGCCGCCCAAAAGTGCGCCGCGGTTTTGGGACAAAGACATGCATGAAGACAAACAAACAAATCACACCGCGATCTATGACCTCAAGGGCCTGAATTGCCCCCTGCCCGTTCTCAAGGCGAAAAAACGCTTGGCGGCAATGCGGCCGGGCAGCCGGCTTTGGCTGGAGACCACCGACCCGCTGGCGGTCATCGACATCCCCGCCTTTTGCGCCGACGCTGGCCACCAGCTTGTTGAAACATCAGCCGTCAGCGGCGGCCACCGCTTCCTGGTCGAACGCGGCGCAGAGCGAGCCTGACAATCAGCCCCCGGCAATCGCCAGCGGATTGCTCTCCAGCGCCGCGCGATCCGGCGTGTCGATCGACGGCCGGTTGGTGAAGGCGGAAAACAGCCGGCGCACATAATCTTCCGGCATATCGAGCGTGATCAGCACCAGCCTGGTGCCGCGCTGGCCGTCCGGCCAGGCCAGCAGCCGCGCCGGCGGATGCAGGATCTTCTGCACCCCGTGGACGACAAGCGGCCGCGACGGATCCTCCGCAAGCTCGATGACGCCCTTCATCCGCAAAAGCTTGTCGCCATGCGCAGAACGCAGCAGGTCGAGGAACATCTCGATCGCCGAAAACGGCACCGGGCCGTCATGGACCAGCGAGTAGGAGCGCACGCGGGAATCGTGGCGGTGGTGATGCTCATGCTCGCCGTGGTCATGATCATGATGATGATGATGATGGTGCTCATGGGCGGCTTCTTCGCCGAGCCAGCGCCGGACATCGGCGGATTTGGTCGCCGGATTGTAGAGGCCGCAATCGAACAGCGCCGCGACGCCGGTTCGGCCGTCGCCGGCGTCCAGCACCACGGCGCCTGGATTGAGCTGATGGAGTCGCGTTCGCAAAGCATCGACGTCGCCGGGATCGCTGGCCAGATCGACCTTGGTCAGCACGATGCGATCGGCGACCGCCACCTGCTTGACCGCCTCGACATGGCCGTCGAGCGTCGCATTGCCGTTGACCGCGTCGACCAGCGTGATGACGCCATCAAGTCGGAAGGCCTGCACAAGGGCGGGATGCGCCATGATCGACTGCAGCACCGGCGCCGGATCGGCGAGCCCGGTGGTTTCGACAACGACGCGGGCAAGGCGGGCGATACGGCCGGTCTGCAGCCGGTCGACGAGGTCAGCCAGCGTATCGACCAGTTCGCCGCGCACCGTGCAGCACAGACAGCCGTCGGACAACTGGATGATGCCGTCCGAGGCCTGCTCGACCAGCAGGTGGTCGATCGCCACCTCACCGAATTCGTTGATGATGACGGCCGTGTCGACCAGTGCCGGATCTTTGAGCAGCCGGTTGAGCAATGTCGTCTTGCCGGCGCCGAGGAAGCCGGTGACCACCGTGACGGGTATCGGAAAGCCAGCCATCGCCTAGTTCGCGGCTTTGACCAGCTGGTCGCCCTGCACCGCGGTTGCCTGGCCCACCACGGCCGGTTCGGCGCCCTTTGGCGCCGGAATGTCTGGCCGCCAGCTCGGCAGCGGCACATCGGCGTATTCCTGGCCGCCCTGGTCGAGTATCGCCTTCGGCGCCGGCCCGGTGGCGCCGCCGAGGCCCACGGCAACCAGCGTCGGCACGTGGTCGAGCTTTTCCTGATAGGGCGATTTCGGCACGTCGGCACCCTTCGCGGCCACCGGCGGAGCCGCCTCGGACTGCTCGTGCGGCGCCTTCTTCCTGCAGATCTCATCATGCATGTCGTTGGGTGACATTGTATCGCCATAGGAAGGCATGGCCGCGACCGTGAGCCAGTTCGGGTCGGGCGTGGCAAAGCCCTGGTCGAGCAGCCTGGCGGCGGTCTCGGCACGGCTGATCGCCGATTTTTCGCCAAGCACGACCGCGACCAGCGTGCGGCCATTGCGTGTCGCCGAGCCGATCATGTTGAAGCCCGAGGGACAGACAAACCCGGTTTTCATGCCGTCGGCGCCGGGATAGCGCCCGATCAAGAGATTGTAGTTGGAGATCGCCTTCTTGCCGACGGCAAGGCCTTCGATCGAGAACCAGGGGGCGTATTGCGGGAATTCCTTGCGGATCGCCATCACCAGCAGGGCAAGATCGCGCGCCGTCGTATACTGCTCCGGCGAAAACAGTCCGTTCGGATTGACGAAATGCGTTCCGGTCATGCCGAGCCGCGCCGCCTCCGCATTCATGCGAACGGCGAATCCGACCTGCGAGCCGCCTATGTTTTCGCCGATGGCCATGGCGATATCGTTGGCCGATTTGACCAGCATCATCTTCAACGCATTGTCGAGCCGCATCACCGAGCCCGGCTTGAAGCCCATCTTGCTCGGCGGTTCGCCCGCCGAATGCTTGGTCACCTTGATCGGTGAATCGAGCTGGACCTCGCCGGCGGCAATCGCCCGGAAGGTGACATAGGCGGTCATCAGCTTGCTCAGCGAAGCGGGATACCAGCGCTTGAATGCGTCCTGGTGCTGCAGAACCTTGCCGCTGTTGAGGTCGAACAGGATCACCGGATTGGCCAAAGCTGGCCCAGCCAGCATGGGTAGCGCCAAGCCGCCCGTTAGCAGTAATTTGAGGATATGGCTGTGCCGCATCATGGAATCCGAAATCGCCTCTTGCCGTAGTCGCCCCTGGCTCCGTAAGATTTCGTTACGCGATGGCCAGCATGACCTGATCCGGCCCTCAATTTCCGGATCACATTGTCTGGGGTGCTATTTACCCTATGTGACGCCAAGATGGCAAAGTGCCAAGATGGCAACAAGCATGGCAATCACAATTGCAATCAAGCAGGCCAGATCGTCTGCTCCAACAGCGAGATGGAACCATTATGCCGATTCTCAACCGCGCCGCCGAGATGCAGGATGAAGTTGCCGGCTGGCGACGCCATCTGCACCAAACGCCAGAACTGAATTTCGATGTCTTCAAGACCGCCGCCTTCGTCACCGAGAAGCTGAAGGAATTCGGCTGCGACGACGTGGTGACGGGCCTCGGCAAGACCGGCGTCGTCGGCATCATCCATGGCCGCAAGGGGCAAGGCGCGACCATCGGCTTGCGCGCCGACATGGACGCGCTGCCGATCAACGAGATCACCGGCAAGCCCTATGCCTCGACCATTCCTGGCAAAATGCATGCCTGCGGCCATGACGGCCATACGGCGATGCTTTTGGGCGCCGCCAAATATCTGACCGAAACGCGCAATTTCGCCGGCTCGGTCGCGGTCATCTTCCAGCCGGCGGAAGAGGGCGGCGGCGGCGGCAACGAGATGGTCAAGGACGGCATGATGGAGCGTTTCGATATTTCGCGCGTCTTTGGCATGCACAACATGCCGGGCCTGCCGGTGGGCCAGTTCGCCATCCGGCCGGGCCCGATCATGGCGGCGACCGCCGAGTTCACCATCACCGTGAAGGGCCGCGGTGGCCATGCGGCGATGCCGCACGGCACGATCGACCCGATCGTCATCACCAGCCAGTTGGTCGGCGCCCTTCAGACGGTCGCTTCGCGCAGCACCGATCCGGTCGAGGCGGTGGTGGTTTCGGTGACGAAGTTCCACGCCGGCGACGCCTACAACGTCATTCCCGAGACCGCCGAGATTGCCGGCACGGTACGCACACTGAAGAAAGAGATCGCCAAGAAGTCGGAAGAGCGCATCCGCACCATCTGCGAAGGAATAGCCACCGCCTTCGGCGCGACGATCACTGTCGACTATGACGCCAACTATCCCGTGACCTTCAATCATCCGGAAGAAACGGTCTTTGCCGGCGATGTCGCGGCACATGTCGCCGGCGACACCCAGGTCCACCGCGCCATCCAGCCGGTGATGGGCGGCGAAGACTTCTCCTACATGCTGGAAGCCCGACCTGGCGCCTTCATCTTCATCGGCAATGGCGAGACCGCCGGCCTCCATCATCCGGCCTACGACTTCAACGACGAAGTCATACCGCACGGCATGAGCTACTGGGTGAAACTGGCCGAAACGGCGCTGACAGCCTGACCTGCCCCGACGAAAGGCCGGCCGATTAGCCTTCGGCCGGCCTCTTCATTGCCTTCGGCGAGCCTCTTGGCGAAACGATCGGAAGCGGCTATGTGTCGGGCCGCGTGGTCCCGTAGCTCAGTAGGATAGAGCGGCAGATTCCTAATCTGTAGGTCACAGGTTCGATTCCTGTCGGGATCACCAGCAGCCACGATCAGTCCGTGAGGCGCCCACGAAACAACGTGGTGCCGTCGGTCAGCTGCGACCTGGAGATATCCCGGAACCCAGCCTCGGCCATCCACCCGCGATACTGACCTTCCGTGTACGATTCGCCTGCGCGGTAAAGGTTCAGGAAGGTGAGATTGAGAAAGACACCCTCAGGCGGGCCGAGACGGTCGTCATCGACGACACCCCACCCCGCAATTGCGATCTCGCCTCCTCGGGTGAGGCAACGCGCCGCGTTCAGGATCGAACTGCGCGCCTGGTCCGGCGGCAGGACCTGGACGACGGCCTTCAGGATCGCCAAGTCATGCAGGCCGGTCGATGGCGCGACCGTTATGTCGCCTTCTTCGACAACCACATCGCCGGCACCGTATTCCGACAGGGTCGCTGGTGCGACCGCCGCGACCGTCGGGAGTTCCATCAATGTCGCCGCAATATGCGGCCATCGCTCGCGAAGACCGACCAGAATGGTCCCGGCGCCGCCGCCGATGTCGATCACCGAACGGACCGCCGAGAGGTCCAGCTCGCGGGCGAGATTTCGGCCGAAAATCACCCCTCCCGGTGCGAGCATGCGGCTGAAGGCCGCTGCGGATTCTGGTCCCGCTTCGGAAAAGTCGTGCAGCGCGGCCGGCCGGTTCTGCCGCAGCGACTCTGCGGTCAAAAGGTCGGCTCCCCAGAGTTCGCGCAGCAGCACATGATCGCCGCCGCGATAGGTCGGCTTGGACGCGTCGAGAAACTCCGACGATTCGGCTCCGTTGCGAAACTCACCATCCTCGACCTCGAGGAGACCGATGCTGGCGAGCGCGTAGAGGAGCCGCGACAGACGAGCGGGCTCGACTTTGAGCGCTGCCCCAAGGCTGTCGGCAGTCGCAGCATCGCCGCCGAGCCGGGTGAAGATGCCAAGGTCCAGCCCGGCACGAAGCGCCAAGGCAGGGGGCACCCCTGCGATCAGCTTGTCGATCCGATCGGAATCTACCATGTCATATCCCGTTGTGCGATCCAGGATCGACTTTGAACAGCTCGGCCAACCTCGTCAAATCAGTTCACCAGCGCGCCGCTCTCCGCGTCGAACAGGTTCAGCTTGGCGGTATCGGGTTCGACGTAAAGCGTATCTCCGGGGCCGGCGCTGATCCTACCAGCGCCCGCGACCGTTGTGCGCCGCCCCGGCATACCTCAAAAATCCGGCTGTGATGATGGCTGGCCGCGCCTTCGAACGCTACGCAGGCAAGGCCAGCAGCGCCAGTCCGGCCAGCGCCGAGCCGGCCAATGTCGGCAGCATGCCGATCCTCAGTTTCAGCATGGCGACCATGGCGGCTGCCGCCAGCAGCGCGGCACGCCAATCCAGCGACGACAGCACCGGCACCTCCATCCCCAGGCCAACGCGGTGCACCGCGCTGAAGACGACATGCAGTGCGAACCACAACGCAAGGTTCATCACCACGCCGACGACAGCCGCCGTGATCGCACTCAGCGCCGCCGACAGTGCCTTGTTGCCGCGCAGCGCTTCGATGTAGGGGGCACCGAGAAAGATCCAGAAGAAGCACGGCACGAACGTCACCCAGAGCGTCAGCAATGCGCCGAGCGATCCGGCGACAAGCGGTCCCATCGCACCGGCGTGACGATAGGCGGCGACGAAGCCGACGAATTGCAGCACCAGGATCAATGGTCCCGGCGTCGTCTCGGCCAGGCCAAGCCCATCGACCATTTCACCCGGCGCCAGCCAGCCGAACGAGGTCACGGCTGCCTGCGCGACATAGGAGAGCGCGGCGTAGGCGCCGCCGAATGTGACCACCGCCATCAGGCTGAAGAAGCCGCCAAGCTGTGCCCAAACACTGGCAGGGCCGGTCAGCGCCAGGATCAGTACGACCGGCCCGAGCCAGATCGGCAGCCAGATCGCGATGGTGCGCGGCGCGTGCCATTTCGTCGGCTTGGTGTGAGCGAGTTCGCCGCGTTCGAACATGACGTCGACGGCGCCCCTGACATCGGGCAAATTGTCCTTGCTGCGTGCGGCTCCGGAAAAACGCGCCGGTGCCAAGCGGTTGCCGATCCAGCCGGTCAGCCCTGCAACCAAGATGATCAGCGGAAACGGCAGCCTGATGACATAGATGGCAAGGAACGCGGCCACCGCGATCGCCACCATCACCCGGTTCTTGAGCGCCCGTTTGCCGATGCGGAGGACCGCCTCGACGACGACGGCCAGCACCGCCGCCTTGATGCCGAAAAACAGCGCCTCGATGACAGGCGCATCATTGTAAAGCACGTAGAAGATGCTGAGGCCCAGCATGACAAACGCACCGGGCAGCACGAACAGGATGCCCGCGACGAGGCCGCCGGCGGTCCGGTGCAGCAGCCAGCCGATATAGATGGCGAGCTGCTGTGCCTCGGGGCCTGGCAGAAGCATGCAGTAGTTGAGCGCATGCAGGAACCGCTGCTCGCCGATCCAGCGGCGATCCTCGACCAATTCCTTGTGCATCAGCGCGATCTGTCCGGCCGGCCCGCCGAAGGAGAGCAGGCCGATCCTTGCCCACAGTTTCGCGGCTTGGCGGAAGGTCGGGACGATCGGAGCCTCGGTAGCCTGTGCATCGTCGTCCGCGGCGAGGGCGCTCATGGCGCTTTGCCCGCGCTGGGCCAATTGTGGGTTTCGTCAGTGGCATCGCGGCACCATCTGAAGAACGCATCGTAGAGCAGCATGCCGGCATCAAGCTGTTCGAGATCGTCGCGGAACATGCGCGACAGCCCGAGCGATGCAGCGAGGAACCCGGCCGCCTGCGGTACGAGATCGAGGCGCGCCGTATCGGCTGCACGCACGATCAGCGCAAGGCGATCGAGCGCTTCGGACCGCAACCCGAACTCTTCGATCATCGTGTCGAAGGTGCAGCGCTCGCCGCGATGGCTCCAGAACACGTCGTCGATGTCGAAGGCAACTGCCCCAAACCGATCGGCGGCCGCCAGCACTTCAGACGGCTCGACAAACAGGAACACCGCTGAGGGATCGACGAAGCGGCGGATCAGCCAGGGACAGGCGATGCGGTCGACCTTGGGGCGGGCACGCGTCACCCAGACCGTGCGGCCCTTGTCGTCGCGGGGCGGTATCTTGTCGGCCTTGACCAGAAGTCCCTTGGCCGCCTGCCACGCCTCGAAGCCGCCTTCAAGGGATTCGGCAGCAATGCCCTCATGGCGCAGCCATGCGGCAACGCCTTGCGAGAGCTTCAGCCCCTTCTGGCAGATGACGACAGCATGAGCCCCCGTGAACTCGGCCGCCCAGCTCGAAACAGACTTGAAGTCGCGCCGGCACGAGGCCGGAAGCAGGCGCGGATCGGCGTCGTAGTCTTCGTCGATGCGGACATCGACAAGAACAGGCGCGTCGGACAGACCGACAAGGCGGGAAAGCTGCGCTACGGTGATTGCGGTTGTTGACGGCATGGCGTCCACCTCCAGAGTGAGAGTTTGGACGCGATCATTGGGCTGACGCCTCACGGGGTCGTCGCGAAGGAACCCCTTGCCACAATGCTGGATTGATCCTTCGCCTTTGTCAAGGAAAGAGCGGCGCCGGGGGACCGCGCCTACTGCGCCGTCCAGCCGCCATCCATCGGCAAGGTGGTGCCGGTGATCTGTCTGGCTGCGTCAGAGCACAGGAACAGGGTCAGCGCGGCGAGCTCCTCGACGGTGACGAATTGCTTCGTCGGCTGCGCTGCCAGCAGCACGTCGTGCTTGACCTGTTCCTCGGTCATGCCGCGCGCCTTCATCGTGTCGGGGATCTGCTTTTCGACCAGTGACGTCCAGACATAGCCGGGCGCGATGGCGTTGACGGTGATGCCGTCCTGCGCGACTTCCAGCGCTACCGTCTTGGTCAGACCCGCTATGCCGTGCTTGGCCGAGACGTAAGCCGACTTGAACGGCGAGGCGACCAGTGCATGCGCCGACGCGGTATTGATGATGCGGCCCCATTTGCGCGCCTTCATGCCGGGCACCACGGCCTTGATCGCGTAAAAGGCGGCCAGCAGATTGATGCGGATGATGGCTTCCCACTTGTCATCGGGAAACTCCTCGATTGGCGCGACATGCTGTATCCCGGCATTGTTGACCAGAATGTCAAGGCTGCCCAAGGCCTGCTCGGCTTCGTGCACCATGGCGGTCACCGCTGCGCCGTCCATCATGTTGGCGCCGGAGTAGCGGCACTGGACGCCGAAATCCTTCTCGATGCCGGCGCGCTCCTGTTCGATCGCCGCGGCTTCGCCAAGGCCGTTGATCGTGACGTTGGCGCCCTCGGCGGCAAGGGCGCGCGCAATGGCCAGACCAATGCCGCTGGTCGATCCGGTGACGAGCGCATTCTTCGAAGACAGGGAACCCATGGAGATCTCGCGACTGTTGGGAGGACTACAAAGGCACATAGTTTGTGCGCCGCAACATGACAATGCCATAACCATATGTCGGCGCGATCACAGCCCTAAAACGCGCTTTGCCGGCCTCGCCGAGCGCCGTCTCAAGGCTGACACGGCAGTGTTATGGTGCGGCGCAACATAGTCGGCCGCGCATTCGCGCAGTCATTCCTGAACCATCAATCCAACGAATCAGGGGGCTGTAGCTTGAAATCGCCGATGTCGTGATGCGTGCCTATGCCATGCCGCTCACCAACCGTCCTTTCCGCCCGGCCCGTATCGCTTCTTCGACCGCGACGCCCTGAGCTATCCCGCAATCTCCAGCAGGGCCGATACCAGCAAGCGGCGTTCGTCGGCGGAAAGCACGTCGGAATCGAAGAGGTTCATGCTGCGCAGCCCTTCGATGGCCAGAAAGCAGACCAGCAGCGTCTTCAGGTCCGGCGTCTCGCTCTTCAGCCGCTGCAGCAGCTGCGACTTGAAGGCTTTTATCGGCGTCAGGAAATCCGGATCCTCGGCGATCGCCGAGAATATCCACGAAGCCGTCGGCTTCGGCTCCTCGCAATCATCCGCCGAGAGCCGGATATAGGTGGCGAGCAGGCTCTCGCCGCTGGCGCCGGCGACACGGCCCGATTCCAGCGCCAGCTCGAACGCGCGCAGGTAATTCTCCACCAGGCCCTGCATCAGCTTGGCCTTGGTCGGAAAGTTATATAACAGGCCGCCTTTCGACACGCCGGCGCGGCTGGCGACGGCGTCAAGCGACAGGCTGCCGGGACCGGTCTCGCGTGCGACATCGGCGGCGGCGGCGAGTATCTTGTCGCGCGAATTTGCCCTTTGGGTCTTCATCGATCCCTTCCCCCGCACCAGCCTAGGCGGAATTGACAAGACCGTCCAGACGGTACAGTAAGTTCGCCGTCATTTGTAATCGGGACCTGGCGTCGATAAGTGTCCCGCTATTCGGCTATTTTGCCGGACATCGGCCGAGGGGACAGTTCGTGAAGCGCTTCATCTCTATCACCGCAATTCTGCTTCTGCTCGCTCTGGTGTGCGTCGGCGTTGTCGGCTTCAACCTGTTCCGCGACAACGCTATCAAACAGTATTTCGCCACCATGAAGCCGCCGGCGACGACCGTATCGACGGTTGTCGTCAAGCCTTCCGACTGGACGCCGGGCGTCGAGGCGATCGGCACGGTACGCGCCGTGCGCGGTGTCGACCTTACCGTCGAGACCACCGGCATCGTCAAGGACATCCTTTTCCATGCCAACCAGAAGGTGCCGGTCGATTCGGTCCTGCTGCAGCTCGACGATGCCGTCGAACGCGCGGATCTCGTCGCGGCCAAGGCGCAGTCCGTGTCCGACAAGACGGCGCTCGAACGCGCGCTGGAGCTGCAGCGGCGCGGCGTCGGAACGGATGCCACGCTCGACACCGCTCAAGCCGCTGCATCGGCCTCCGCCGCGCAGGTCAACAAGCTGCAGGCCGTGCTTGATCAGAAGCAGCTGACGGCGCCGTTCGCCGGCACCGTGGGCATCCCCAAGATCGACCTCGGCCAATATCTCTCGCCCGGCAACGCAGTGGTGACCTTGCAGGATCTGGACACCATGCGGGTCGATTTCTCGGTACCCGAACAGCAGCTGCCGCTGCTCAAGATAGGCCAGGCGGTGCGGCTCGGCCTCGGCGGCACCGGCGGCGGCGCCGACATGCCGTTTGCCGGCTCCATTCGCGGCATCGATCCCAAGATCGACGCTTCAAGCCGCCTGGTGTCCGTCCGCGGCGAGGTCGCCAACCCCGACGGCAAGCTGACGCCCGGCCAGTTCGTCCAGGTTCGCGTCGAGCTGCCGCAGGAGAAAAACATTCTGTCCTTGCCGCAGACGGCATTGACGTCGAGCCTCTATGGCGACTTCGTCTTCGTCGTCGTTCCGGCGAAGCCGGCGGAAGGCGCCCCGGCCGCGAAACCCGTGGAAAAGCCTGCCGCAGGGGCCGACGCGGCAAAGCCGGCCGCAGATGCAAAGCCGGCCGGCGCGAAACCGGCTGCCGAAGACGCCGCGGCGAAGCCCGCGGACAAGCCGGCTGTCGACCCCGCGGCAGAACCAGAAAAGCCGGCGCTTGTGCTGTCGCAGGTGTTCGTGAAGCCCGGCCGCCGCAACGACGGCATGGTCGAGATCATCGAGGGCATCAAGGCCGGTGACGAGGTCGTCACCGCCGGTCAGAACCGTCTCTTCAACGGCATGTCCGTTGCTGTCGACAACACCATTGACCCCAGCAAGTCGGCGAACCAGCAGGCTCAGAAATGAACTTTTCCGACATCTTCATTCGCCGGCCGGTCCTCTCCACCGTCCTCGCCTGCATGATCCTGCTCCTGGGTTTCCAGGGCATCTTCAACCTGTCGATCCGGCAGTATCCCAAGGTTGACGAGACGGCGATCACCATCACCACCGCCTATCCCGGCGCCAGCGCCGACCTGATCCAGGGCTTCATCTCCGCCCCGATCGCGCGGGCCGTCGCCTCGACCGAGAACATCGACTACGTCACCTCGTCCAGCCGGCCGTCTTCGAGCACTGTGGTCGTCCAGATGAAGCTCGGCTCCAATCCGGATGTCGCGCTGACCGAGGTCCTGTCGAAAGTGCAGGGCGTACGCGGCACCTTGCCGGATGCATCCAAGGACCCGGTCATCGTCAAGGGCACCGGCCAAGAGTTCGCGATGATGTACATCTCGATGCAGAATCCGAACATGAGCAAGGAGCAACTCACCGAATATATCGAGCGCGTCGTGCGGCCCCGCATGTCGACGGTCGAAGGTGTCGCCGACGTGCAGATCTTCGGCGCCGAGGAATATTCGATGCGGGTCTGGATCGACCCGGTCAAGCTTGCTGCGCGTGGCGTCACCGCCGCCGAAGTGCTGGCGGCGATCAACAACTCCAACTTCCTGTCGGCGCCCGGCAACACCGAGAACGAATATGTCGTCTCCTCGATCACGGTTCGCTCGACGCTGCAGACGCCTGAGGCCTTTGCCGAGCTTCCGCTGCGCTCGACGGACGGCCAGGTGGTGCGCTTGCGCGACGTGGCGCGAGTCGAGCTTGCCGCCGAGAGCACCGACACGAGGGTGAGCTTTAATGGCAAGCCCGGCACCTTCCTCGCCATCTTCCCGACGCCGGCCGCCAACCCGCTGACAACGGCGGAGGCGATCCACAAGATCGTGCCTTTGATTCAAGAGACGCTGCCGAAAGGCATGACCATCGAAATCGTCTACGATTCCACCGAACAGATCAGCGCCTCGATCGATGAAGTGTTCAAGACCATCGCCGAAGCCGTCGCCATCGTCGTCGTGGTCATCCTGTTGTTCCTCGGCTCATTCCGCTCGGTGATGATGCCGATCGTGACCATCCCGCTGTCGCTGGTCGGCGTCTGCTTTCTTTTGTTTGCGGTCGGCTATTCGATCAACCTTCTGTCGCTGCTGGCCATGGTGCTGGCCATCGGCCTTGTCGTCGACGACGCTATCGTGGTGGTGGAGAACATTCATCGCCACATGGAGGAGGACCACATGTCGCCGATGCAGGCGGCCTTCAACGGCATGCGCGAGATTTTCTCCGCCATCGTGGCCATGACCATCACGCTCGCCGCCGTGTTCGCGCCGCTGGCCTTCACCGGCGGCCTGACCGGCGCGCTGTTCCGCGAGTTCGCGGTGACGCTCGCCGGTTCGGTGGTGCTGTCCGGCCTCATAGCCGTCACCATCACGCCGATGATGGCGGCGCGTCTGCTCAAGGCGGGATCGCACAGTCGCTTCCAGCGCGTCGTCGACGGAACCTTCAGCCGTGTCGAGCATGTCTATGAGCGGGCGGTCACCGCCTCCTTGAGAAATCGACCGGTGACACTGCTGATGGTCGTGGCGCTGGTTGCGCTCACCGGCTTCATGTTCACCAAGACCTCGAGCGAACTGGCGCCGGAAGAGGACCAGGGCTTCCTGTTGTCGATCGTGACGGCACCGCGCTACGCGACCTCGGACTACACCGAGACCTACGTCAACCAGATCCTCGGCCTGGTGAAGGACATTCCCGAAACCAGGGCGCAATTCTCTGCCGTTGCCTTTGGCGGCGCCACCAACGGCGCCTTTGTCGGCTTCGCCTTCAAGGATTGGGCCGAGCGCCAGCGCAACTCAAAGGAGCTTCAAGCCGATATCCAGGGACGCCTCGGCAAGGTGGCCGGCGTCGAGGCCTTCGTCTTCGCGCCGCCGACGCTGCCGGGCTCCGGCGGCGGCCTGCCGATCTCCATGGTGGTGCGCTCGACCGGTGGTTCCGCCGAGGTCTACGAGGCGGCCGAGCAGATTAAGAACAAGGCGCAGGCCTCCGGCCGCTTCATCGTCGTGCAAAACTCGATGTCCTTTGACGCTCCGCAGGTGACGGTGACCATCGACCGCGACCGCGCGGCGGCTCTCAACCTGCCGATCGCCGACATCGGCCAGACGCTGACGCTGCTGGTCGGCGGCGCCGAAGTGGCTCAGTTCGACCGCGACTCCAACAGCTACGACATCATCCCGCAGGTGCCGAAGGAATTCCGCGACAATCCCGAGAAGCTCGGCGAATATTTCGTGCGTAGCGTGACCGGCGAAATGGTGCCGCTTTCAGCGGTAGTGAAGATTTCGACCAACGCCGCGCCGGCCGCGATCGAGCAGTTCAACCAGCTGAACTCGGCGACGATATCAGCGCTGCCGCTTCCCGGCGTCACCACGGGCGACGGGCTGCAGACCCTGGAGAACCTTGCCAAGGAGAGCCTGCCCGATACCTTCTTCATCGATTATTCCGGCCAGTCCCGGCAGGAGAAGGAGCAGGGCAACACGATCCTTATCGCGTTCGCAGCCGCCGTAATCGTCATCTATCTGGTGCTGGCGGCGCAGTTCGAAAGCTTCCGCGACCCGCTGATCATCATGATGGCGGTGCCACTGTCGATCTTTGGCGCCATCGTGCCGCTCAATCTGGGGCTTGGAACGCTCAATATCTACACGCAGGTCGGCCTGATCACACTGATAGGTCTGATCACCAAGCATGGCATTCTTCTGGTCGAGTTCGCCAACCAGCAGCGCGAGCTGCATGGCATGAGGCGGCGCGATGCGATCGTCGCCTCGGCCAAGGTGCGCTTGCGGCCGATCCTGATGACGACAGCGGCGATGGCGCTCGGCGTCGTGCCGCTGATCGTGTCCAGTGGTGCTGGTGCGGCGGCGCGCTATTCGATGGGCCTCGTGATCTTCACCGGCATCCTGGTCGGAACCATGTTCACCCTGTTCGTGGTGCCGATGTTCTACACCTTCATCGCCAGCAAGGACCTGCCGCACCACGCCGAAAAGCCAGACCCGAAGCTGATGCCGGTGCACGCGGACTGAGCTGCGAACGGCGTTAGCGAACAAACGAAAAGAGGCCGGAAATTTCCGGCCTCTTTTTTGACTGGATTGATTTACCGCGAAGCTCTGATGGAGCTTCAGGCGGGAACTTGCGGTGCGGCATGACCTGGCCGGCTGCGCTGCACCATCGCTCCAAACGCAGTCTGCTACTTGACGATGACGATGCTGGTGTTGGTCGGGCCGAAGGTTTCGACCAACTGGTAGAAGTCGGCGGCATTGTCGGGATGCAGCCGCACGCAGCCATGCGACGCCGGCCGTCCCAGCCGCTTGATGGCGTTGGTCGCATGCACGGCGTAGCCGCCGCTGAAGAAGACCGAATGCGGCATCGGCGCGTTGTCGTATTTCTTCGAATGCCACATCTCGTGCATGCGGGTCGGCTTGAACGAGCCGGTCGGCGTGACATGCGCACTGTCGCCGGTCGAGACCTTCCAGGCGAAAGTCGGCCGGCCATCGACCAGCACTTCCATGGTCTGCTGCGACAGCGAAACACGCGCCACGATCTGGTTTGCCGCGGCATGGGCGGTGCTGTTGGCGGTGCCAAGCAGAAGCGCGGCGCCGCCGGCTGCGGCGGTGACGTTGATGAGTTTGGCGGAAATGGCTTTGTACATGATGGCTCCTCTTTGCCGGTCCTGCCGGCGTCAATTCGGTGGCCGCCTTATCCCCGCGCCATGTTTCAGACTGACTTCGCTGAGGCTCGTTTGTGTTTCGAATCTGTTTCCTCTGGTTAACAAGCAAGGTGGACAAGGGAAGCGTGCTCCGCCTTCGCTGCGCACTCCCGATCACGCACCGCGCCCCCAAACGAAAGTGCTGATGTCCTTATATGAAAGAAGATTGGCTTCGCTCGAAACCGACTTGCAACAAAGCGCGGCCTGGGCGGCATGATCTGGTTACAGGCTCGCGGCACAGTCATCCCAACGAGAACAGCCGGCGCCAACGAAAATGAGCATCAAATCGACCACCCTGTCCTGGCTCTTCAGGATAAGCATCGCCGCATTTGTCGTCGGCGGCATCGGCACAGTAGCCGGCACCCCGATGACGAAACTGGCGGTGATGAATTCGGGTGAGATTTCGACGCTGCATGCCGCGCTGTTCATAGCCTTGGTCTGGATTGTCTCCAGTCTGCGCATCAACGTCTCTGGGCCCTCTGGCGGGTCGGCCTCGGGTTGAAGTGGATGCGCGGCCCCTCCGGCAACTTGCTGCCGAGAGGACCGAAGGCCCGCGTCGCAACGGGGGGCTCCGTGGGCGACGCGGGCACTTCGGGTTTATCCTGAAGCACCCGCGGTTCTGATTTTTGGGGACAACCGATGAAGACGAAATCTGCAGCCTCCGTGCTTTCGGTACTGCTCTATGCACAAGGCCTGCTCGGCTTTGCCGGTCTCGCCACGGTTCTCCTGAAGGACCGCGCGCATGCCGCCAGCGAAATCGTAGTCGCCAGCGAATTGCCGTCGGGACCATCGCTTCTGGTGGTGCGCTGACGCCTATGCATGGCGCCCGAGATTGCGCAGCTTTTTTGGGCGAGCCGAGGAACAATCCAGCCTCCCGACCCTCAGTCGGCGCGCTGCGTCGGCGGGTCGAACCGGTAGCCTGCGCCGCGTATAGTTGTGATGGTTTCGGTGTCGAGCTTGCGGCGCAGCCGCACGATGCGCGAATCGATCGAGCGGTCGAAGGCATCGGCATTTTCGGCGGGCGCCGCCGCAATGATGTCGTCGCGCGTCAGCACCTTGCGCGGGCTGGCCAGAAACAGCCTGAGCAGCGCCACCTGGCCCGGCGACAGCTGTTCTTCCGTACCCGAACGGTGCATGACGATGGCCGACCGCAAATCGACGGTGGCATTTTCCAGCACGATCAGTTCCTGGGCGGACCTGCCGCGCCGCGTCAGCAGGCCGCCGATGCGCGCGGCAAGCTCCCTGACATTGAGCGGACTTTCGACGACATCTGCGGCGCCAAGCTCGAGCGCCAGCACCTTGTCGACCAGATCGGCCGGCCGGCAGATCAGGATGAAATCCGGCCCCGCCTTCCCGTCCGCGCTCTGGCCGCCGCCATAACGCCTGAGCAGGTCCCGCCCTTCCGCCTGGCTGAGGCTGTCGCCGACGATGACGATATCGATGCCTCCGGCCGAAAGCAGGGATTCAGCTTCCCAGGGCTGCCGCGCCTCGCGCACGTCATGGCCGCGCCGGTCGAGATGATCGGCAAGATCGCCGGCCACCACATCGGCGACGGAAACCAGCGCGATGACGGATCGTGCAGCCATGTTTTTCTTCCCGTTCCCCCGCAACCGGATATGAGTGCTGGACATCATGTTTATACCCAATCTACTTTCCGCTGAAAGCGGGAGCGAGGCCATAGTGCGGGCACGGATTGTCATCGTCGAGGACGAGCCCGATCTCCGGGACGCGGTAGCCGAGTATCTCGGCGCCAACGGCTACGATGTGACCCAGGCCGGAAGCGCGGCCGAGGCGCGCGCCTTGCTGGAGACGGAATCGTTTCATTTGGCCATTCTCGACATCGCCATGCCGGGCGAGGACGGACTGTCGCTCGGCCGCTGGCTGCGCTCGAAAATACCGGTCGGCATCATCTATGCCACGGCTGCCGGCACCGCACTCGACCGCATTGTCGGGCTGGAGCTTGGCGCCGACGACTACATCGTCAAGCCCTACGAGTTGCGTGAGGTGCTGGCTCGTGTGCGCAGCGTGCTGCGCCGCGTTCCGCAGCCGAGCCCGCCCCAGGCGGCGAAGACACAAGCCGATGGCGGCCGCCGCCTGACCTTCGGCCCGTTCCAGGCCGACCTCGACGGCAGGCTTGTCACCGGCGCCAACGGCGCCGTCATCGACATGGCCAAGAGCGAGTTCGATGTGCTGGAGGTTTTCCTGACCCGCGCCAACCGGCTGTTGACGCGATCGGCGATCTCCGAGGCGATTGGTTTTGTTGAGGATCCTGAATCGTCGCGCGCCGTCGACATTCGCATCATGCGGCTGCGCAAGAAGATCGAAACCGATCCGGCCAATCCGAAATTTTTGCGCACAGTGCGCGGCGAAGGCTATATCTTCTCGCTGCCGACCGGTGACGGGCACTAGAGCAATTACAGGAAAAGTGTACGCGGTTTTCCGCCCGGAATTGCGTAAAAACAAAGAGATAGAGGCTTCTCCGTTTCCGTGAAACGGTGAAACGCTCTAGCAATTCCAGGAACAGTGCGTAGCGATTTCCGTTCGGGATTGCATTGAAACATGGAGCGTTTCACCTTTTTCGTGAAATGCTCCATAGCTGCCTAATTCGACGGCCCTTTACTGATGGCTGACATGACCGCTGAACCAGCACCACGTATGGACCCGCAAGGCGCTCGCCAGAGCGCCGCGATGGCGGCTGTGCGCGTCGTCCGCCGGTTGCGCGATGCCGGCGACTGGCAGCGCGAGATGGAAACCATCCTCGAAACGCTCTGCAGCGCCATGAATTGCCAGCGCGGCATCCTGTTCAGGCTGCGCGAATTGCCCGGCCAGGGCTTCGCCCAATCGGTCGCCGCCTACTGGATCGATCCTCGCTTCGGCGGCGAACTGGCTTCGCCGACGGTGATCATGCAGTCGATCGTCGATACCGATCCGCTGCTGGAGCGGATTGGAGAGGACGAGCGGCAAGGCAAGATCTTCGCCGGCCATACGCGCGATCTCGACGGGTTCCTCAGGGCCGATTTCGAAAAGCAGCACATCAAGTCGTTCCTGTCGGTATCGGTGTTCGCGCACGGTCATCTGTGGGGCACGTTCGCGGTCAATGACTGCCTAAACGAGCGCGAATGGACCGAAGAGGAAGAGGCGACGATGCACATCATCGCGCTCGCCATCGGCGACGCCATCGAGCACTCGCCGTCCGACGCCCATGCCAGCGAAGTCATCCGCCGCACCATGCTGCAGGCGTCGCTCGACGCCATCATCGTCATCGACGAGACCGGCTCGATCATCGAATTCAATCCGGCCGCCGAAAAGATGTTCGGCTATCAGCGCAGCGACATCCTCGGCAAGGACCTGCTCGATACCGTGGTGCCGGAATATTACCGCAAGGGCTATGTCTCGGGCGCCGAATACATGTCTGGCCGCGGCGCGCCGATGGTTGGCCAGCGGCTTGAGACCGTGACACAGAATGCGGCCGGCGAGGTGTTTCCCATCGAATTGACGGCGACCGAGATGCGGGTGGCTGACCGTCAGCTCATCTTCGGTTCGATCCGCGATCTGCGCGATAAGCTGCGCGCCGAAGAAGAGATCAACCGCCAGCGCGAAAAACTGCACCAGAACGAGAAGATGGCGGCGATGGGTTCACTGCTGGCCGGTGTTTCGCACGAGCTCAACAACCCGCTCGCCGTGGTCGTTGCGCAGTCGACGCTGCTGCATGAATTCGCCACCGACCCGCAGACCAAGGTTCGCGCCGAGAAAGTGCGCGCCGCTGCCGAGCGCTGCGGCCGCATCGTCAAAAGCTTCCTGTCGATGGTGCGCCTGCATCCGGCGGCGCAGGCCGAGACCGATCTCAACCAGGTGATCCGCGCCGCACTCGAAGTAACCGCCTATGGCGCACGCTCGAGCGGCATCATCATCGACACCGATTTCGCGCCCGGCCCGCTGCTGGCGATGGCCGATGCCGACCACGTCACGCAGGTGGCCGCCAATTTCCTGATCAACAGCCAACACGCTCTGGCCGGTATCGGCGGCGACCGCCTGATCAAGGTGCGGACATTCCGCAGCGATCGCGGCAACCCCGGGTTTTCGGTCGAGGACAACGGACCGGGCATTCCCGAGGCGATCCGCAGCCGCATCTTCGAATCCTATTTCACCACCAAGCCGGTCGGCGTCGGCACCGGCATCGGCCTGTCGATCTCGAAATCGATCGTCGAGCGCCACAACGGCAATATCTGGTTCGAGGAGGTGCTGCCGCGTGGCGCGCGCTTCGTCGTCCAGCTGCCGGTAATCACCGGCGGCGCGGCAGCAGCCGGCGACAGCCCGGCTCGTTCCAGCGGCTTGCGCCATGCGCTGATCATCGACGACGAACCCGACGTCGCCGGCTCCCTCTCCGACATCCTGGAACTGATGGGTATCAAGTCGCGGGTCGTGCCGGCCTGGACGTCGGCGGCGGCGACCTTGACCGGCCACATGCCGCCAGACATCGTCTTTTCCGACTTGCGCATGCCTGGCACCAGCGGCATTGCCATCTACCGCGAATTGCTCGCCGACAACCTGGCGCTGGCCAAACGCTTCGTGTTGGTAACCGGCGACCTGATCGGCGCCAAGGCCGAGATCGAAGCCTTGCCGGCGCCGCAGCGCCCGCAAATCCTGGAAAAGCCGTTCTCGACTCTGGACGTCCGCGGCGTACTCTCGGCAATAGCCGACCAGGTCGCCGCCGCCGGCTAAGTTTTCCGAAGCACCCACGTAGGGTCTATCGAGATTCGGGTCAGGCGGAGTCGAGAATGGTGGTTCCCGAGAACCGGAGCGGAGCGTACTTGAAGTACGCGAGCACCGGAAGCGCAGGGAACCTCCATGCGCAAGCCGGCCTCACCCGAGTATCGATAGGCCCTAAAAAAGAGGCTCCCGACCGAGGGAAGCGGCGGGAGCCAAGAACGAGCGCGGGAGGAAGCGCTCGGGAGGTTCAGAAAACGTTGGGTGTCGTGGTCAGCGGCGCTGCGTTGGCGATCATGCGGACGGAACGCGCCTTGTGCACGCCGGACTGGGCGGCGATGACGCGCAGGCACTCCGCGCTCTCGGCGCCCCAGGCCTGGCCCTGGCAGGCAAAATCGATTTCCGGCTCCGGCAGCCGGGCGGTCTTGATGGTGGTCGGCGCGCCCTGGACGACATTGGCCGGCGGGTTGAGCGAAGCGAAGGCCGGACCGGAAGCCGGTGTCAGGAACATGACGGCCAGAGCGCAGGCGCCCAGCATGGAGAACAGCGCAACCGGATGGTCGCTGGCGCGCTGACGCAGTGCCAGTTTGGCGCGCCGTTCGTTGCTGGCGATCTTGACTTTCGTATGCATAGCTGCTCCCCTTCGTTTTCTTATGAAACGAACCTAAGCGCGCCTGGTAACGGGCGAATGATGCGCTTGGCTTGCCCGCGTAACAGGTTTGAAACAAGAAATTCGGGCATATCCGGACAGATCCGGTCATGTGCCGACGGCAAGATGCATTTGCGAAGCTGTTTCATGCGCGCAATCAAATGTTGACGACAGGCGGGCCGCGAACGCACCAAGCCCGCTTCCTGTCGACCGCACTATGAACAAGCTCACACTGCGGATCGAATTTGCGGACGCCAGGTATTTTTCGTCTCGGAGCGAGCCGTGTTTGCAAGCTCGGCACGGCCAAATCCGCATGCCGGACAGCTATTTCACGACCCCGGTTAACGCCCGGATATTCCGGGATTTTCTGGCTTTCAGGCGGCCCTGTTGTACCGGCTTGAAAAGTTGAGATTTCTACAAGCCATTGCATTTCAATGCAAAATATGGTTTTATTGAATGAGTATTCAATAAAAGAAGAGCTTTTTTATGAACCCGCATCTCCGTGACGTGGCGATCCCCAATGATTGGGACCGGCGGGGTCTGCCGGGCTGGAGTTATCACTCCGACGCCCTTCTCGAACTTGAGAAGGAATACGTCTTCCGGAACCATTGGCAGATCGCCGGCCATGTCTGCGACGTGCCGAATGCCGGCGACTATCTGACTATGGACGTGGTCGGCGAGCGGGCGCTCATCGTGCGCGGCAAGGACGGCATCGTGCGCGCCTTCAACAACATGTGCCGGCATCGCGGCAGCCGCGTCGTCGCCGACAGCCAGGGCACCTGCAAGAACGCGCTGGTCTGCCCGTTCCATGGCTGGGTCTACAATCTCGACGGCACGCTGCGCGGCGCCGCCCGGCCGCGCTCCTTCCCCGAGCTCGACAAGACCGAATTCGGCCTGATGCCGCTCGACCTCGAGATATGGATGGGCTTCATCTTTGTCCGCTTTCGCAAGGGCGGCCCGCAGCCTTCGGTGGCCGAACTGTTGAAGCCGATCGAGGCCGAGATGGCACACTACAATGTGGCCGAGATGGTGCCGTCCTGGGGCATCTGGACACAGAAGACGCCGGTCAACTGGAAGTCGGTGCGCGACGTCGACAATGAAGGCTACCACGTTGCCATGGCGCATCCGGCGCTGCAGGATCTCTACGGCTCAACCTATTTCGACGAGCCGTTCATCAACGGCGTGTCGCGCTCGTTTGCCACCTACAATCCGCATGCCGGCCGGCGCTGGAGCGTGCGCGAATACATCAAGCTCACGCCCGATGCCTCACACCTGCCGGAGCATCTGCGCAGGGCCTGGATCTATTACGGCATCTTCCCCAACAACGCGCTGTCGATCATGCCGGAATCGGTGCAGTTCTATCAGGAGTTCCCGCTGTCGACCGGCGAGACGCTGCTGCGCGGCGCCATCTACCGCTACCCCGACGAGACCCGGGAACAGGCGGCCGCCCGCTATCTCGCCTACCGCATCGACCGCGATACCATGAACGAGGACGTGCAGCTTTCCGTCTGGTCAAACGAGTCCATGATCTCGGAGGCCTTCGAGGGTTTTTATCTCTCCGACCTCGAATACGGTGTGCGCACCCACCACGACCATCTGCGCAAGCAGATCCCGGTGCTGGGCCTGGAGACGGCGCCGGAGGAGAAGGACATGTGGAACCTCAATGAGGCTATGCGCTCGCAGGTGTAGGGGCGGAACTGCCAGTCACCCCTGCCACACGCCCTCTTTGCGCAGATCATCCATGGTCCGCGAAATGCCTTCGCGCAGGATCGCCACCATGTCGTCGATCTGCTCTCGCGTGATGATCAGCGGCGGCGACATCACGGACATGTTGATCAGCGGCCGGACCAGGAGGCCGAGTTCGTGGCAATGCGCGTCGATGCGCTTGCCGACATCCTTGTCGAGCTGCAGCGGATCCTTGCTTTCGCGGTCGGCCACGCACTCGACGCAGCCCATCAGGCCCATGCCGCGGACTTCGCCAACCAGCGGCAGTTCCTCCAGCGTCTTCAACTGCGCCTGGAAATAGGGCGCGACATCGCGCGTGTGGGCCAGCACGCTGTCTTCCAGGATATCGAGGTTCTTCAGCGCCACCGCGCAGCCGATGGGATGACTGGTATAGGTCAGGCCATGGCCGAACATCGCATCGGGATGGTTGGAACGGCGCATTTCCTGAAGCAGCCGCTCCGAGATGATGACGCCGCCAAGCGGGAAATAGCCTGATGTAACGCCCTTGGCGAAGGTGATCATGTCGGGGTCGATGCCGAAGCCATCGCCGGAGGCAAAGACATGGCCGAGCCGCCCGAAGCCGGTCACCACCTCATCGGAGATATAGAGGATATCGTTGTCCCTGCAGATTTCGCGAATGCGCTTGAGATAGCCATCCGGCGGCACGACGACGCCGCCGGATGCCTGCACCGGTTCGCCGACGAAAGCACCGATCTTCTCTGCGCCGACGCGGGCGACCGTATCGCGAAACTGATCGACCAGGAAATCGCAGAACGCGGCGATGTCAATGCCTTTCGGCCGCCGGAACGGGTCTGGCGAGGACAGTTTGACGACCAGATCGTCGGCGCCGTCCATCCAGTCGCGGTCGCGCGGCCGGCCGTTGAGCGAGGCCGACAGATAGGTCGAGCCGTGATAGGCGCCGCCGCGGCTGAGGATCAGCTTCTTTTCCGGCCGCCCGCGCACATTGTTGTAGAACTGCATGAAGCGCAGTGCCGTCTCGACAGCCGACGATCCGCCGGTGGTGAAGAAAGTATGGCTGAGATCGCCCGGCGCATGATCGGCGAGGCGCTTGGCGAGCTCGGCCGACGGCGCATTCATCGTATACCAGGGCGTGTTGTAGGACAGCATCATCGCCTGGTCGTACATCACCCTGGCCAGCTCCTCGCGGCGGTGGCCGACATTGATGCACCACATGCCGGCCGGCCCGTCGATCAGTCGCTTGCCTGTTACATCGGTGATGTAGATGCCATCGCCCTCGCCGATCAGCGCACGCGCTTCATTGCCGACCGAGCCGGCATAAGGCCAGGGCTGAACGAGATGACGCTTGGCCAGCTCGACCGCATCGTCACCGTCAGCCATTTCCATCGCTCTTAGGTCTCTTGCAGCCGCCATCATTGCCTCGCATCGTCTGAGCGTAATTTTCACCGGACAGAACATGAAGCGCCAAGGGCAGGAAAGCCGGCTTTCTTCACTCCATTTTGAATGTCCGTTCAATCAATATTACAGAAATAGCGCTTGATTTCAATGCACGGATGCGCTCATGATGAAAGAAAGCCGGCAAGCTTGGAGCTCGGCCAGCAAAGCGCGCTCCGCAAAAATTGGGAACAGGCAGCCGGCCCGGTCGAAGGGAGCATCATGGCGGAACAGTTCGAGCCAGCAACCGAGATCACGCCCGGGTCGCTGCAATGACGGTAGCTGCCGAAGGGGTGCCCACGCGGCGCATGACGCGAGCAAGGCGAAACGCCCTTCTGCAGTCCGAGTCCGTCCAGGGCCTTGCCCTGATCAGCCCGACCTTGGTCTACGCTTTGATCCTGCTGCTGGTGCCGATCCTGGTGGTCTTCGCCCACTCCTTCTGGACGCAGAACTACCTCACCATCGACCATACATTCACGCTGGAGAATTATCGCATCGCGCTGACCGAGCCGATCTACCGCGATCTGCTCTGGCGCTCGCTCTACATTTCGCTGACGGTGAGCTTTTTCACCGTCATCCTCGCCTATCCGATCGCCTATTTCATCTCGTTCCATGGCGGTCGCCACAAGAGCCTGTGGCTGTTCCTGATTACCATCCCGTTCTGGACCAGCTATCTCCTGCGCGTGATGTCATGGAAAGTCATCCTCGGCTATAATGGCGTGCTGAATTCCGGCCTGATGGGCCTCGGCATCATCGACGAACCATCGACCGCGCTACTCTACAATTCCAGCGCCGTCATCATCACGCTCACACACGCCTGGGCGGCCTTCGCCATCCTGCCGATCTTCGTTTCGCTCGAGAAGGTCGACCGCACCTTGGTCGAGGCTGCCACCGATCTTGGCGACGGCCCGCTGCGCTCCTTCCTGCGCGTGACGCTGCCGCTGTCGGCGCCGGGCGTCATCTCGGCCGCTCTCATCGTCATGATCCCCACCGTCGGCGACTATGTCACCCCAAGGCTGGTCGGCGGCAAGGATGGCGTGATGATCGCCAATGCCATCGAGTCGCAGTTCCATAAGGCCTCCAACTGGCCACTCGGCGCGGCACTGTCCGTGACCACCATGCTGGTCGTGACGCTGATGGCGGGCGCCACCGTGCTCATCATCCGCGCGCTGCAGAGGCTGGCGCGATGACAGCGAGGCGGCGCCTTTTTCCCGGCGGCTGGCTGTCCGCCTACGCCTTCCTCTACGTCGTCTTTCTCTATCTGCCGGTGATCTTCCTGCCGATCTTCTCGATCAACACCGCGCCGACGCCGAAATTTCCTCTCACCGGCTATACGCTGAAATGGTACCAAGACCTGCCGAAGACGCCGGCGCTGCTTGACGCCGCCTGGAACAGCCTGATCGTCGGTATCTCGGCATCGGTGCTGGCGACGCTGCTCGGCATCCTCGCCGCCCGCTCGATCACCCGCTACCGCTATCCCGGCCGCCGCACAATCAATGGCCTGATCATGGCGCCGCTGGTGCTGCCGGAAATCATCCTCGCCATCTCCATGCTGCTGGTCATGCTGCAACTGGGCTTGAGCCTTTCGCTGTTCACCGTCGTACTCGGCCATGTCCTGATCTGCATTCCCTATTCGATGACGGTGCTGACCGCCGGTTTCGAGGGCTTCGACCGCAGCCTCGAAGAAGCCTCCGCCGATCTCGGCGAGAGTGCCTTCGGCACCTTCCGGCGGGTGACGCTGCCGATGGTGGCGCCGGCGATCATTTCCAGCCTCCTGGTCTGCTTCACCATCTCGCTCGACGAGTTCGTCATCGCTTTCTTCCTGACCGGCACCGAGACGACGCTGCCGATCTATATCTGGGGCCAGTTGCGCTTTGCCGCCAAGCTGCCGGGTGTGTTGGCGCTGGGCACGCTGCTGCTGGTTGCCTCTTTCGTTTTGATGACCGTTGCCGAGATCCTGCGCCGCCATGCGGCCAGACGCACCCAGAGCGAGGGAGGCCTCTATGCCTGAGCAGTCCCGGGCCGAACGGCCTCAGGATGAACCATCCAAGCAAGATAAGTCCGAGCGGGCCCAATCTGATCGACCCCAAACCGACCGAGCAATGATCGAAATCCGCAGCGTTACCCGCAGCTATGGGGCGTTCAAGGCGCTCGACGACGCCTCGCTGACCATCAAGGAGGGCGAATTCTTTTCGCTGCTCGGCCCTTCCGGCTGCGGCAAGACTACGCTGCTGCGCATGATTGCCGGTTTCGACAACCCGACCAGCGGCTCGATCTCGGTCGGCGGCCAGTCGATGGAAGGCATCCCCGCCAACCGCCGGCCGACCAACATGGTATTCCAGAGTTATGCCATCTTCCCGCATCTCAATGTCGAGCAGAATGTCGCCTATGGGCTGAAACGGCTCAGGCTGGGAGGAACGGAAGAAAAGCGCCGCGTCGAGGAAGGGCTGGCGCAGGTGTCGCTCACCGGCCTCGGCAAACGCCTCGCCACCGAGCTTTCCGGCGGCCAGCGCCAGCGCGTGGCGCTCGCCCGCGCCTTGGTGATGCGGCCCAAGGTGCTGCTGCTCGACGAGCCGCTGTCGGCACTCGACAAGAAATTGCGCGAGCAGATGCAGGTCGAACTGCGCCGCCTGCAGCAGGCGGTCGGCATCACCTTCGTGCTGGTCACCCATGACCAGTATGAGGCGCTCGCTATGTCCGACCGCATCGCCGTAATGTTCGGCGGCAAGATCGCCCAGGTCGCCTCGCCCAAGGAAATCTACCAGCGGCCGGTCAACCGCCAGGTCGCCGATTTCCTCGGCGGCATGAATTTCGTAAAAGCGCAGATCGTCGAGGAGAGCAGCGCCTCGCTGGTCGTCGACACGCTGGGCTTCGGCCGGGTCAGGACCGACAAGCCGAAGGCCTTCGTGCGCAATGGCGGCGGCGCCACTCTGGGCATCAGGCCGGAGCGATTGCGCGTGCTGTGGGACAATGCGACGGCGAAATTCGAAGTGGCCGGCAAGGTGGTCGAACGCCACTATTTTGGCGAGATCACCCACCTGATCGTCGAGATACCCGGATTGGAAAAGCCACTGTCGGTCACCGAGACCAACGACTTCGGCGCCGACGATATCCCCGTCGGCACTTCGATCCGCCTCGGCTACGATCCCGAGGCCCTGGTGGCGATGGCGGACTGAGCATGATCCCGAAAAGTGGGAACCGGTTTTCGGAATAAGATCATGCTCCACTAAGAATTTTAAGTTCCGTCGCGATCTGTTTGGCTGCGATCCGCCCCATCACGATGGCGCCTTCGAGATAGCCCGGGAATGACGGCGACAGTTCCGACGATGCGAAATGAACAGGATCTGCGCCGGCACGGATCGTGCGCTCGGCATCCCGTGCCGTCACATCGACAATAAGGTCGCTGTAGGCGCCGCCGCTCCAGCGGTCATCGATCCAGTCGCGCTGGCTGAAATCGACAATGTCGGCTGCCTCCGGCCCAAGGGCATCAACGAGCCTTGCCGTGACCTCCGCACGCAACGCCGCGTCCGCGAGCGGACGCCAATGCAAGGCCAGCGGTCCGCCGACGAAGACGACCAGCGCGGCATGTTGCGCATCCTTGCTGGCGTCACAGGCGAACAGGCCCGGCAGGTCGCGCCACATCACCATGCCGCACAGGTCGCGCTCGCGCCAGAACGGCGTGGGATAGCGCACCAGGATCTTGATCACCGCACCGCTTTCCCAGACGCCGAGCGCCTTTGCGAGAGCCGGCGGCAGAGCGGGCGCGAAATCCAGCTTCGCGGCCGTCGCCGGCGGCAGCGCGACCAGCACTTTTCGCGCTTCGATGGAGCTGCCTGCCGAGACGGCACGAACCCGTTGCGGCCCGTGCTCGATGCGCGTAACCGGTTCGTTCAGCCAAACCCTGTCGCCGAGATCTCCCGCCATGTCCTCGGCCAGCGACTGCATGGTTTCAAGCAGTGAATATTGCAGCTCGGGCACCTCGTTGGTGATGCGGCGGTCATTGTCGATGAGGTACCACAGCGGCACCTTGTCCATCGCCAGGCACCACAGGCCTTCGATCATCGAGCGGAAAGCCGTCTTGGCGTCAGTGGGATCAGGCTGGCGTTCGAGCCAGGCGGCAGCGCTCATGCCGGCGATCGAGGGATCGTCCGGCTCGATCGCATTCATCCGCTCGCGGATTGCCATCGCGCCATGATAGGTCCGTTCGGCCTGTTCGACCGACAGCGATGGATGGGTGATGAAATCGCCATTCACATAGGTTTCGACGAAGGCCTTGCCACGGGACGCCGCCAGCGCCGTGACCTCCGGCATGTCTTCGCAGAAAAACTGTCCGCCGCTGTCGATGCGCTCGCCAAGCCCGTTGCGAATAGCCTCGACCCTGCCGCCGATGCGGTCGCGTGCTTCGAGCAGCACGACATCGATGCCGGCCTTTCTCAGCTCAAGCGCAGCCGACAGGCCGGTGAAACCGGCGCCGACGATGACGACATCGGTTCTTTCAGTCCTGTCGCTCAATAGCCGGCCTTGATCTTCTCGAATTCCGTGACCATGCGCTGCTTGAGCTCAGGCGGCACCGGCTGCTGGAACAGCGTCTTGTCCAAGAACTTGTCGAGATTGTCGAAGCCACGGTCGCTCAGCACCTGATGGTCGATCGCGGCCATCCCGGCGCTGTTGCCGTGGCCGTAGCCGAAGGTCTTGACCAAGTAATCGGACACGGCATGCGCGTTGACCGCACTGAGGAAATCATAGGCCTGATCGAGCTTGCCCGGCGCATCCTTCATCAGCACATAGCCGCACACCCAGGTGGATATGCCTTCCCTGGTGTCGCGGTTCATGGCGATCGGCATGCCTTGGCCCTTGAGCGTCACGAAGGTCTCATTCCAGCCCCAGACGAGGTCGACCTCATTGCCGGTAAAGGCCTGGTTGAGGTCGGTGTCGTCGGTCCAGTAAAAGCGGATGTTCTTGTGGACGTCACGCAGGAAGGCGGACGCCTCCTGGAACTGCGCGTCGGTCATCTTGGTCCAGTCCTTGAGGCCGATGACCAGGCTGGCCAGCGCATAGGCGTCATCGACATTGTCGCCGATGGTGACGCGGCCCTTGAATTTGGGATCGGCGAAAATCTTCAGCGACTGCGCTTCCTCCGCCGTGACCTTGTCGGTGCGGTAGAGCAGCGAAGTGTTGCCCCAGTCGAACGGCATGAACCAGGCCTTGCCGTCGGCGGTGACGGCGAGATCCTTCATCGCCATGATGCCGGGATTGAGATCCTTCCAGCCGGCGATCCGGGAGGTGTCGAGCGGTTGCAGAATGCCGGCCGCGCGCCACTTGGTCACGCTTTGTGAGCAGGGGTGGGCGATGTCGGCCTTGAAGCCGGCGCGCATCTTCTGGAACGCTTCCTCCTCGTCGCCGAAGAAAGCAAAGGTCGGCTCGGCGCCGTATTTGGCGGTGTAGTCGGGGTGCAGCAACGGATCTTCATAGCCTGACCAGTCGAACACGACGAGGTCGCCGCCGCCTTCGGCATAAGCAAGCACGGCGCCGGCGCCGACTGTAAGAGCAGCGGCAAGGGCGAGGCGGCGAAGCATGGAATTCATGGCGCGAAACTCCTCATCGCGAAAAGCGGCCGGGCGACGTTACGGAATTTCAGCGGCCTTGGCGAGACCGTCTGCCCGGCGCACTGACAGGCAGACGGAGGAGGCCGGACAGAGCTTTAGTAGCCTGCCTTGATCTTCTCGAATTCGGCGATCATCTTGAGCTTGAGCGACGACGGCACGGGCGATTGGAACAGTGTCTTGTCGACGAATTTCTGCACGTCGTCATAGCCCTTTTCTTTCAGGATCGCCGGGTCGACGCCGGCCATGCCCTTGGCGTTGGCCTGGCCATAACCCCAGTCCTTGACCAGCACCTTGGCCGGTCTCGGGATCGTTGATTGCGTTGAGGTAGTCATAGGCCTTGTCGACATTGCCGGGTGCGTCCTTGAACAGCACGTAGCCGCAGACCCAGGTCGAGATGCCTTCGTCCGTATCCTTCTTGGACTTGATCGGCACACCGGCAGCGACGGACTGTACCGTGGCATCGTTCCATGCCCAGGCGAGATCGACCTCGCCGCCGCTCAGCAGCTGGACGACGTCCGTGGTGTCGGTCCAGTAGGAGCGCACATTCTTGTGCACTTGGCGCAGGAAATCGGACGCCTGCTTGAACTGGTCGTCCGTCATCTTGGTCCAGTCCTTGAGCCCGATGGCAAGGCTGGCCAGCGCATAGGCGTCGTCGACATTGTCGCCGATCGAGACCCGCCCCTTGAACTTGGGATCGGCGAAGGCCTTCAGCGACTGCACATCCTTCGCGTCGATCTTGTCGGAGTTGTAGGTGAGCTGGGTGTTGCCCCAGTCCCACGGCATGAACCAGGCCTTGCCGTCCGACGTGGTGGCCAGATCCTTCATCGCCATGATACCGGGATTGAGATCCTTCCAGCCGGTGATCTTCGAGGTGTCGAGCGGCTGCAGCAGCCCCGCCTCGCGCCACTTTGTCACGCTCTGCGAGCAGGGATGACCAAGATCGGCCTTGAAGCCGGAGCGCACTTTCTCGAAGGCTTCGTCCTCGTCGCCGAAGAAGGCGAAGGTCGGCGAGTCGCCGTTCTTCTCGACATATCTGGGGTGGAAGCTCGGGTCCTCATAGCCGGACCAGTCGAACACGATCAGGTCCTTGTCGGCGGCGACCGCAAGCGCGGCGGCCGAAGCCGCCAGCGTCGCCGTCAGCGCCAATGTCAGTGTCAGGCGTCGGGTTATTCTTTTCATGCTGTTCCATCCTCTTTGTTTCTGATTGTTCGCTCCGGCTTGGATCCGCCGGTTGTTGTCAACGTCCGCTGTCCGGCGGGTAGTGTTTCGGAAAGGCGGCTGACAGGAATTGGTTTGCCGCCTGCAGCGCGCTCTCACGGGTGACGTCCTCGGTCCCCATCATCAGCCGCAGCCACAAGCCCTCCAGCATGGCGCTGAGCGCGAGCGCCATGACCTGCGGCTCATAGGCATAGCCACCGCCCTGCTTGAGCGTCGCACAGAGGTCGATGAATATCTTCTGGTAGGCCGCGTCGCGCGCCCCGCACAGCGCCTGGTAGGTCGGCCGCGACTTGGCCTCGCCCCAGAACGCGCACCACGCCGCGAGCTTGCGCTTGTTGCAGATCGAACGGTCGAAATCGGCGGCGACCAGCGCCCGCAGCTGCCGGGCTGGATCCTCGCCGGCCTTGGTCAGCGCGACGCGCCAATGCGCCGCATAGTCGTCGGCCATATAGGCAAGCGTGGCGACGAGCAGCTTCTCCTTGCTCTCGAAATGGAAGTTGACGATGCCGCGCGACAGGCCGGCGCCGTCAGCGACATCGGCCATCGTCGTTTCCGAATAACCGCGCTTGGCCAGCGAATCGATGGTCGCTTCGATCAGCTGCTGTTGCCTGACCTCCTTCGACGCCTTGCGGCCGCGTTTTTCCGGTTCGGTTTTTCCAGACGTGTCGGAGGATCGCTCTTCGCGCGCTGCAGCTTTCATCGGTGCCGTCATGCTCCACATTGCCGGCTATCCCACCACAGCCGGCTTCCACCCGCGAAGATGAGTGGGACGGTGCTCGCCACTGTCAAGCACCTTCTGCATGGCCTCCCAGGTCTTGATGTTCTTGTCGATATAGGCCGCTCCGACCGCGGCTGCCGCCGTCTCGTAGAGCGGGCCTTTCAGCCTTTCCAGCTCGCCGCGCGCGACCTTGCGATACCAAGAATTGCGGTCTCTGACGGCGACATCGGCAAAGCCGGCGCTGCGCATCGCTTGCGCATAGCGTGCCGGCGAGGCCATGGCGAAGGACAGGCCTTCGGCCGCGACATAGGCCTTCATCTCAGATGACGGCTCGCCGTCATGGCCGATCAGCCAGTCGGAGGCGGCAAAGACGCCGTCCGGCTTCAGCACACGGAAGATTTCGGCAAACAGCGCGTCCTTGTCGGGCACGTGCACCAGCGCATCCTTGGAGAAGAGGACATCGAACGAAGCGTCGGCGAAAGGCAGCGGCCCCGGCGGCGCCTGGACGAAGCTGGCGCGGTCTGAAAGCCCTCGTACAGCAGCCCGCTTTCTGGCCGCCTCGATCACCGGCCGCTCGATGTCGAAGCCGGTGGCATGAGCGGCACCGTGGCGCTCGACCAGATGCAGCGCGATGCCGCCGGAGCCGCAGCCGATGTCGAGGATCGTCTTGCCCCTGAGCGACAGCCCTTCGACCACCCGGTCGACCTCGTCTGGTCCGCCCGGCGACAGATAACCCTCGCCCCACAGCGCCTCGAGGAAGCGGATCGCGGCGTCGTCATATTCCGGCTCGCCATCTGCCGTTTCGATCATCAGACCTTAAGTCCCATCAGCCGAATTGCGCAGGTTCGAATGCCGGCAAAGCGTAGCGTATTAACAGGAAAACGCAATATCATTTGTTGAACATTCATTCAGAACGGCTGGACAGAATAGCCGCTGCCGTGCCAAATTCCGCGCATTCGGCGACAAATCACGCGAAAAATGAAGGGTCGAGCACCATGAAGGCTGGGCGCGAATGAAAGCTTGGGATGCGATCGTCATCGGCGGCGGACACAACGGCCTGGTCAACGCCAGCTATTTGCAACGCGCCGGGCTCGACGTGCTGGTGGTGGAAAAGAACGACTGGGTCGGCGGCGCCGCTACCAGCCGCGAGCTGACGCCGGGCTTCCTCTACTCCAACTGCTCCTATGTCTGCTCGCTGTTTCGCCCCGAAATCATGCGCGACCTCGAACTGCCGCGCTTCGGCTTGCAGGTGATTTCCTATGAGGGCGGCGCCGTGTTCACGCGCGATGGCGACTACCTCGCCAACTACCGCGATCACGATGCGCACCGGCGCGAATTTGCCCGCTTCTCCAGGCGCGACGCCGAGGCCTATGACCGTTATTCGCGCGACGTGACGCGGCAGTGCCGCTTCATCCAGCCGCTGCTGATGCGCACCGCACCGGACCCGACCAGTCTCAAGCCGCGTGACCTCGGAGAGCTTCTCTATCTCGGCAAGAAATTCGCCGGCCTGTCATCAGAAGAAATGGCGCTGACGCTGCGCTTCTGGACCATGTCGATCTCGGAATTCCTCGACGAATATTTTGAGACCGATGTCATCAAGGCGAACTTCGCTTTGTCCGGCATCATCGGTACCGCACTCGGGCCGATGTCGCCCGGCACAGCCTACGTGCTGCTGCACCATTATATGGGTGAGGTCGACGGCTCGGTCGGCGCCTGGGGCTATGCGCGCGGCGGCATGGGCGCCGTCGCCAAGGCGCTCGCCGGTTCCTTCAAGGCGTCCGGCGGCACCATCCGTACCGGCGCCGAGGTCGACCATGTGCTGGTGAGCCGAGGCAAGGCCAAGGGCGTGGTGCTGGCCGGCGGCGAGGAGGTCTACGGCAAGCTCGTCGTCTCCAACGCCGACGTCAAACGCACATTCCTGAAACTGGTCGAGGAGAAGGAACTGCCCGACATTTTCCTGCGGCGGGTCAGGAACTTCAAGATCCGCGGCTCCTCCGGCAAGGTCAACATCGCGCTGGATTCTCTGCCGGAATTCCCGGCACTGCCGAAGGATTCACCCGTTTATCGCGGCGACATGCATTTCACCGATTCCATGGAGCGCATGGAGCGCGCCTATGACGACTGGAAGGCCGGTCGCTGGTCGGCCGACCCATTCCTCGACATGGTCATCCCAACGACGCTCGACCCGACCATGGCGCCGCCGGGCAAGCATTTTATGAGCTGCTTCGTGCAGTACGCGCCGCCCAAGGTGAATGGCCAGGACTGGACCGATGCCGACCGCGACGGTTTCGCTGAAAGCGTGGTTGCGCAGATCGCGGAATACTCGCCAGGCTTCCGCGACCGCATCGTCCATATGGAGGTGCGCACGCCACGCGAGATCGAGGCCGAGGTTGGGCTGACCGAAGGCAATATTTTCCAGGGCGAGCTGACCTTCGACCAGCTGCTGTTCAACCGGCCGGTGCCGGGCTACGCGCAATACCGTTCGCCGGTCGGCGGGCTCTATATGTGCGGATCCTCGACCCATCCCGGCGGCGGCGTCATGGGCGCGCCCGGCCGCAATGCGGCAGCCGAAATCCTGCGCGATCTCGCCAAATCGACCTCCCATATGAGCCCGGCCCATGACGTCATTTGATGCCATCATCATAGGCGGCGGCCATAACGGCCTTGTCGCTGCCGCCACTCTGGCGAAAGCCGGCCGCAAGGTGCTGGTGCTGGAAGCCGCCGGCGATGTCGGCGGCGCGGCGCGCACCGAAGAGTTTGCGCCGGGTTTTCGGGTCTCCTCGATCGCGCATGTGCTGAACCGCCTGCACCCCGACGTGGTGAAGACATTGGAGCTGGAGAAACACGGGCTGCAGGTCACCCGTACAGACTTCATGCCGTCGGTCGCCTTGGCGAAGGACGGCCCGCCGCTTGTCCTGCATGGCGCCTATGGCGAAGTGCTGACCGGCTCCACTCCGTCCGAGCAGTCCGCCTGGAAGGAATTGCGCGCGCAACTCATGCGCTATGCCGGCATCCTGAAACCGTTCCTGTCGCGGCGCCCGCCCGATCTCGGTGGCATGTCGCTGCTTGAAACGGCAGCGCTCGGCCAGACGGCCGTGGCGCTGAAAAAGCTCGGCAAGGAAGACATGCGCGACTTCCTGCGCGTTCTCCTGATGAACGTCGCCGACCTGCTCGACGAGCAGCTTGCCGATATCAGGCTGAAGGGCCTGCTTGCCTTCGACGCCACGCTTGGTAGCCACCTCGGCCCGCGTTCGCCGACCTCCCTGCTCGGCCTCTACTATCGGCTGGCCGGCGAGACCGGCGGCAAAACCGGCGCGCAGATGCTGCCGAAAGGTGGGATGGGTGCAGTCGTCGCCACGATCCGCGCGGCGGCGGAGAAAGCCGGCGTCACCGTCCGCACGGCAGCGCCCGCGGCCAGGATAGTCGTCGAGAAAGGCCGCGCCCTCGGCGTGACCCTCGACGGCGGCGAGGTGCTGCACGCCAGAACGATCGTTTCCGCCATCAACCCGGCGACCACAATGCTCGATCTCATCGGCCCGCGCGAGATCGACACGGGTTTCGTGCGCAAGGTAAAGAACATCCGCATGAGGGGCGACGCGGCGAAGCTCCATCTGGCGCTCGATCGGCCACCGCAATTTTCCGGCGTCGACGCCGATAATCACAAGGGCCGTCTGGTTATCGCGCCCTCGCCCGACCATGTCGAGCGCGCCTTCAACCCGTCGAAATATGGCGAGTTCTCAGCCGAACCGGTGATGGAGATCACACTGCCGTCGCTCTCCGACCCGTCGCTCGCGCCAAGCGGCGCCTGTGTACTGTCGGCTGTCGTGCAATACGCGCCTTATGCGCTGAAAGAGGGTTGGGACGCCGGCAAGCCGAAATTCCTCAGCGCTGTCATGGCGCAGATCGAAGCCTACGCCCCCGGTATCGGCAAGTCCGTGCTGCATGCCGAGCTTTTGACGCCAGCCGATATCGAAGCCAACTACCGCATGCCGGGGGGCCATTGGCACCACGGCGAATTGCAGGCCGACCAGATGTTGATGTCGCGGCCGGTCTCCGGCTGGTCGGGCTACGACACGCCGATCGAGGGGCTGTTCCTGGCCGGCGCCGGTTCGCATCCGGGCGGCGGCGTTTCGGTTGCTCCCGGTTTGAATGCGGCGCGGCGCATCAGCGCGATGAAGGGATGATCGGATGTTTCAGCCAGTCAACGCCGCACTTTACGGCGAAGGAATGCCGTCATGACGAGTCCGGTCAACAACGCCGCCCGCACCACAGCGCAGTCGCATTTCCGCACACTGCGTCTCGGCACGCCGTTCCAGCCGCGCATCGATGCGCTGGCCAAAACTCAGGACTGGTATAATTGGGCCGGCTATCGCGCGCCGCATTCGCTGTGGGACGAGGAACTCGAATATTTCGCCATCCGCAGCCAGGCGGCTTTGTTCGACATCTCGCCGATGACCAAATACCGCATCGAGGGGCCGGATGCCGAAGCCTTCCTCGATCGCGTCACGCTGCGCGATGTCACCAAGCTGAAACCGGGCCGCGTCCACTACACCGCATGGTGCGACGACGAAGGTTTTGTCCTCGATGACGGCACGCTGTTCCGGCTGTCGCCGACCCGCTTCCGCCTGTGTTCGCAGGAGCGGCACCTGCCCTGGCTGCTCGACAGCGCCATCGGTTTCGAAGTGACCGTCGAGGAAGAGACTGAAAGCGTCGCTGGTCTCGCTCTGCAAGGCCCAACCTCCTTCGCCGTGCTGCACGAGGCGGGTTTCGCCGGCGTTGAAAAACTCAAAGTGTTCGATCTCGCCGAATTCCCGCACGATGGCGGCACTATCACCATCTCGCGCACCGGCTTCACCGGCGATCTCGGCTACGAACTGTTCATGCCGGCCGAAAAAGCGCTCAGCCTCTGGGACCGCCTGATGACGGCAGGCGAGCTGCGCGGCATCCGCGCCATCGGCTACGCCGCCCTCAATCGCGCCCGGCTGGAAGCCGGCCTGATCGTCGCCAATGCCGCCTTCACCACCGCAGACCATGCCATTCGCGCCGACCGTCTGCGCATGCCGGACGAGATCGGTCTCGGCTTTATGGTCGACCTGGGAAAAGGCCATTTCAATGGCCGCCGCGCCATCCTCGAAGCCCGTGCCAAACGCAAGCTGCTTTACGTGCTGGTCGGGCTGGAGATCGAAGGCAACATCCCGGCCGAGCACGCCATCGTCTATCACAAGAAGCATCAGGAGGTCGGGCTGGTCAGCGCCGCCATGTGGTCGCCGATGGCCAAGCGCAATATCGCCATCGCCTCGCTGACGCGTCCCTATGGTGATAGGATGGTCGAAGACCTCTGGGTCGAGATCTACGCCATGCGCGAGTTGCAGTACCAGAAGCTGATGAAGCGGGCCAAGGTGGTGGCCCGTCCCTTCATCAAGCTCGACCGCCGCACCGCCAATCCGCCGGCGGATTTCTGATCATGGCCGACGAACCGGATGATGGGGCGGAAGCCGCCGAACAGTGGCAGCTGGTCAACACGCCGCTCGGCGAAAAATGGTCGGGTCGCGCCCGCTATGCCGCCGCCATGTACTTCTACAAGCGCGGCGAGATGAGCGCCGAGACGCTCGAAGTCTACCGCATCTGCGCGCGGCTGGACTGGGAGAACCCGCTGCCGATGATCAGGGATCGCGGCGGCCAGGATTGGCTGAAGCGCATGGGCGCTTAAGCCTCAGCCTATGGTTCTTTCGAGAACGCTCAGCCAGTTGCGATAGGCGATCTTCTCGATCAACGCGCGTCCGAAACCGCGCGCGGCCAGCGCATCTATCAGCTTCGGCAAGCCGGCAACGTCGCCGATGACGGCCGGAATCATCGCCCCGTCGAAATCGGAGCCGAGACCGACGCCGTCCTCGCCCAGCGCCTGCAGCAGCGAGTCGACATGGCGCACCATGATGTCGAGGCTGGTGTCCGAATTCATCCGTCCGTCTTCACGCAGGAAGCCGGTGGCGAAGTTGAGCCCGACCATGCCGTCGGTCTCGCGGATAGCGCCGAGCTGCCAGTCCGTCAGGTTGCGCGAATGGGTGCACAGCGCATGCACGTTGGAATGGGTGGCGACCAGCGGCGCATCGCTGAGTGCGGCGACATCGCGAAAGCCTTTTTCGTTGAGATGCGACAGGTCGATCATGATCTTGAGCTGATTGCAGGCCTTGACCAGCGCCTTGCCGGCATCGGTCAGCCCCGGTCCGGTATCGGGCGACGACGGAAAGCGGAACGGGACGCCATGGCCGAAGGCGTTGGGGCGGCTCCAGACAATGCCGAGCGAGCGCAGGCCGGCTTCGTAGAGCACGTCGAGCAAGGCAAGTTCGGGATCGATCGCCTCGACGCCTTCAATATGAAACACCGCCGCGATCGAACCTTTCGCCATCGCGTCGCGAATGTCACCGGCACTGCGGCAGACTGTCAGCGCGCCCGCGCGCTCCAGCCGAAACAGGATCGAGGCCATGCCGATGGTGGAATTGAGCGCATCAGCGCGCGGCAGTTCCGGCGGCAACGGCTCATTGTCGCTCGGCGCCGGCGGCACCGCAGAGCGTTTGCTCTTCTCGACCGGCGGTGGAAAGATCGCGAACATGCCGCCGGCAAAGCCGCCCTTCTTCGCGCGCGGCAGGTCTATATGACCGCCCTGCGTCCCCTCGATGAACAGCTTTTCGACGTCGGTGTCTTTCGACTGGTACAGTCGCAGCAGCGTGTCGTTGTGGCCGTCGAAGACGGGGACGAGATCGGATTCGGTCATCAGGAAGCCATTCGGTCAGTTGGCAAGAGCGGACGAACCGCAGCGAACTGTGTACTTAGGCAAGAAGGCCGAACTGCGCAAATGCCAGAGAGGTGTTCGCTCTTGTGGCTGAGCGACTCCGACCACCTGCCGGTCCCCCGCTGCTTCGCAGCGTCCCGGCGTTCGCCGGCCTTTCATCATGCCACCGGCACGATGAATTCGCCTGCGGCGAACCGGCTGCTCACCCCACAAGGGGAGAAGGGAAAAAGGTCTATTGCTTCAGCACATCCGCCCATTCCGGATGGCGGCGGAACTGGGCGTTGGCGAAGGGGCAGAGCGGGATGATCTTCTTGCCCACTGCCCGCGCGTCCTCGACGGCGCGGGTGACGAGCCGAAGGCCGGCGCCCTGGCCGCGAAACACGTCCGGCACTTCGGTGTGATCGATGATGATCTGGTGCTCGCCGACCTTGGTGAAGGTCATTTCCGCCTCGGCGCCACCGGGCCCGCGCAGGACATAACGTCCCTTCGAGCCGCGGTCCTCGAGTTCGATCTCAGGCAATTCGTCAGGCATCGCTTGCTCCTTCAACCGGCGCATCGGCAAAAAGCCGCCTCGCCGCTTCGATCTCGTTTGGCCGAATTTCGTGGCCGCCATCGTGCCACTCCACTGTGACATCGGCGCCATCGGCGCGCAAATAGGCCTCCAGCCGGGATGTCAGGTTGGGCGGGCAGATCGGGTCGCGCTTGCCGGCGGTGACCAGGATGCGGCGTCCTGCAAGGCTGCCCTGCACCTGCGGCTCGAACGGGATCAGCGGGTGCATCAGCACCGCCGCATCGAACAGCTCGGGCGCGGCGAACACTACGGACGCCAGGATGTTGGCGCCGTTGGAATAGCCGAGACCCAAGACCGAAGATGGCCTTGCCGCTGCCACCTGCGCCTTGATGAAACCGGCCATCTTGGCGGTCGCCCGCGCGAGGTCGTCCATGTCGTAGACGCCCTCGCCGGTGCGGCGGAAGAAACGCGCCGCACCATGCTCGGAAACATCGCCGCGCGGCGATACGATCGTCGCCTGTGGCGCGAGGTCGCGCCCGAGCGACAGCAGCTGGCTCTCGTCCGCGCCGGTGCCGTGAAAGACGAAGAGCAGCGGGCCGCCGGGCGAACCCGGCAGCGCTTTATGGATGTAAGCTTCCTTGCTCATCGTCTCAGCCTTCCAGCTTCTGCAGATGTTCTTCAAGATAGGGCCGCAGATGCTGGTGCTGCGTCGGCAGTTTCAGCGCCTCGCCGAGATGGGCGGTGTCCTCGTCGCGGTCGAAGCCCGGCTCATTGGTGGCGACTTCGAACAGCACGCCGCCCGGCGTTCGGAAGTAGATCGCCCAGAAATAGTCGCGGTCGATCACCGGCGTCACACCATAACCCGTATCGATCAGCGCCTTGCGCACTTCGAGCTGCTGGGCGCGGTTCTCCACCGCGAAGGCGACATGGTGGACCGAGCCGGCGCCGAGATTGGCAAAGCCCGCGGTAGGCAGCGATTCGATATCTACGACATCAGCGCCGTTGCCGTTCTTGATGGCGAGCCGGCTGACACTGCCGGACTTGTCCACTTGCTCATAGCCCATGAACTTCAACAGCTCTTCCGTGGCGCCACCATCCTTCAATCTGAGCGAGACCGAGTGGAAGCCGCGTATCGCCTCATCAGCAGGAATGCCGCCTTTCAACCATGGCGCGCGGCTGTCCGCTTTGTCTTCGACCAGCGCGAAACCGTCGCCGTCGGGACCGGCGAAGGCCAGCCGCTTCTCGCCGAACGTCTCTTCGCGGGAGACACCCGCAACGCCTTCATCGGCGAAGCGCTTTTCCCAATAGCCGAGCGTGCCGGCCGGCACCGAATAGGCCGTGGTACCGACTTCCCCGACGCCATGGCGGCCCCTGGCAATGTCCGGGAACGGAAAATAGGTCATCACCGAGCCGGGCGTACCGTGCTCGTCACCATAATAGAGGTGATAGACATCTGGCGCGTCGAAGTTGACGGTCTTCTTGACCCGGCGCAGGCCGAGCTTGTGCGTGAAGAAATCATTGTTCTGGCGCGCATCGCCGGCCATCGACGTCACGTGATGCAGGCCCTTGATCTGGTCGAGCATTGTCTTGCTCCTTCCCTTCGGTTTGCGGCTCTTGCCGCTGTCCACGCCTATATGAGTGGCCGCCCGGCAATGGCAAAGGCAGCAAACTCAGAATGGACTGTATCCTAATAGTGAACAGCAGGAAATTTTCGTTCACCATTTAAGCAAGACTGACAAGGCTTGCGCTGCCGCCAAATTCCGGTTCATTGAACGTCTTCCCGACGTGACAGGATAGAGCATTGGCCGCGAAAAGCAGACGCCCGAACATCCTATTGATCTCCTGCGACCAATGGCGGGGCGATTGCCTGTCGGCTGCCGGCCATCCCGTGGTGAAGACGCCGAATGCCGATGCGCTCGCCGCCGAAGGCGTCCTTTTCATGCAGCATTACGGCGGCGCGGCGCCCTGCTCGCCGGCCCGCGCGTGCCTCTACACCGGCCTCTACCAGATGAACAATCGCGTCTGCCGCAACGGCACGCCGCTCGACGCCCGCCATGGCAACATGGCGCTTTCGGCCCGCGCCCTCGGCTATGATCCGACTTTGTTCGGCTACACCGACGTCTCGCCCGATCCGCGCACGATGGCGCCGGGCGATCCCCGGCTGAAAAGCTATGAGGGCGTGCTGCCCGGCTTCAGCGTTCGCCAGTTCCTGCCTGAGCATCAGAAACCATGGCTGTCATGGCTGAAGGCACGTGGCGTCGACACCAGCGCCGGCTCTCCCGGCATTCACCGCCCCGTGGGCGGGGAAGCGGGCGACGCCGTGACCAGCGCGCCGCCTGTCTATTCCAGGGACGAGACGCCGACCGCTTTTCTTGCCGGCGAATTCATTCGCTGGCTGGACGAACAGGATGCGCCATGGTTCGCGCATGTCTCCTTCATCAGCCCGCATCCGCCCTTTGTCGTACCGCAGCCCTACAACACTCTGTATGATCCAGCCGATGGTCCTGCCTTCCGCCGCCAGGAAAGTTGGCAGGTGGAAGCTGAGAGCCATCCCTATCTGGCTTACGACCTTGGTCGCCAGAAGCGGAGAAGCTTCCGCCCCGGCACCGACGGCCACGTGCGCGACTGGGGCGACGACAACATCCGGGCCATCCGCGCGATCTATTACGGCATGATCTCGGAGGTCGACGCGCAGCTTGGCCGCATCTGGCAAGCGATCAAGAAGGCGAATGCATGGGATGACACCATCATCGTGCTGACTTCGGATCACGCGGAGATGATGGGCGACCATTTCATGCTGGGCAAAGGCGGCTTCTTCGACGGCAGCTATCACATCCCATTGATCGTGCGCGACCCACGACGCGGCAATGCAGCCGGCTCGATCGTCAACCACTTCACCGAGGCAGTCGACATCTTTCCGACTTTGCTCGATCTGCTTGACGCCGACGCCCAGCTGCATCTCGACGGCCGCTCGCTAAAACCGTTCCTGCAAGATGAACCGCCTAAGGATTGGCGCGACGCGGCGCATTGGGAGTTCGACTTCCGCTCCATTGCCAACGGTGAGGCCGAACGGCATTTCGGCATCGGCTCGCGCCAGTGCAACCTCGCCGTCATCCGTACGGAAAAATTCAAATACGTGCATTTCGGCGGCGGCCTGCCGCCGCTGCTCTTCGACATGCAGAAGGATCCGGGCGAACTGGCCAACGTTGCCGCCGACCCGGCCTATCTCAGCGTGCGGCTTGAATTTGCCGAGCGGCTGCTTGCCTGGCGCGCCGAGCATCTTGACCAGTCGTTGGCGCTTGCAGAGCTGACGGACGAGGGGGTGGTGGGTATGTGGGTAGCAGTAGGCGGTAGGCAGTAGGCAGTAGGCAGTAGGCAGTAGAATGTTCCTGTCGGCCTGGTGCCTGATCGCCTAGTTTTCGCCTACTGCCTAATCCCTACTGCCTATTCCCTTACTGTACCATCATCCGCTGCTGGTCGCGCTTCTCGGCATAGCTGCCCTTGTCATAGGCGGCCTGCGCCTGCAGCTGCTCCTTGGTGAAGTTGGTGTAGAGATATTTGTTGCCGTCCTTGTCGGTCATGAATTTGAGCTTGTCCATGCCGACCGCGACCTCCTTGGCGCCGATGCCTAGAAAGCCGCCGACATCGATGATGACGGCATCCGGCTTGCTGTCGGGCGTGAGCACGACGTCGCCGATCTCGCCGACCTTGGCGTCGTTGGCGCCATAGACGGTGGTGCCCTTCAGGTCGTCGCCTCTGATGTTACCGACCGGCATTTCGGTCAATGTGGACTTGTCGATCGCTGCCGTTTGCGTCGGATCGGTGGCTTTTGTACCGGCCGGAGCTTCCGCGGTCTTGTCCGCTGGCTGAGCATTGTCAGCCGGTGCAACGGCCGTCGGGGCAGCCGGAGCAGTCGGCTGCGTCGCGTCGGAGGTTGTCGTCACGGGCGCCGGATCATAGGGCTTCCGGTCGAAATCAGGCTGCGCCTGCAGTTCCTCCTTGGTCGTCTGCGCCACCAGCCAGCGATCGCCGTTCTTTTCGGCCCACTGCGCCTTGGCGAAATCATAGGTGACGTTCTTTTCACCCATGCCGAGGAAGCCGCCGACGCCGATCACCAGCGACTGCGCCTTGCCATCCTTGGTCAGCACGATGTCGTTGACGTCGCCGATATTCTGGGCATCGTCGCCAGTGCCATTGTAGACATTCTCGCCGATGATGTTGGTTGCGAGATTGCCGTCAGCGCGTTTCACCGCCGGTTCTGACGGCGCGGCGTTGAGATCAACCGGCTTCTGCGGGTCGTTCTGCGCCGTGGAAGCAGGCGCCGAGGCCGGATCGTAGGGCTTACGGTCGAAGTCGGGCAGCGCCGTCAACGCTTCTTTCGTCGTCTCGGCGACGAGCCAGCGGTCACCATTCCTCTCGACCCATTGCAACTTGCCGTAGTCGAAGGCGACGTTCTTGCTGCCTATGCCGAGGAAGCCGCCAACGCCGATAATGGCGGATTTCGCCTGGCCGTTTTCATCGAGGACGACGTCGCTGACGTCACCGATCTTCTGCGCATCGTCGCCAGTGCCATTGTAGACGGACTCGCCGATGATATTGGTCATCAGCGCGCCGTCGGCCTGTTGCGGCGCCGGCGCGATGGTAGCAGGGGCTTCAGCCGGCGCTGGGGTCGTCGCCGGGGCCGTCGTTGACTGCGCAAACGCACCGGTAGCGATCAGCGTTGCGAGTGCGGTCGTCGCGAACAGTGTGCGGATCATGATTAAGTCTCCTCTTGCGTGATCTCGTGCGCGCCGCAATCGGCAAACCACTTGCCGGGAGACCGAAGGCGGCGCCTCCAATGGGATCACAACGTTGTGACAAGGCGCTTGTTCCGAAAAAACGGGAGCATCGAAACACCCCGGGCAAGTCCGTGGAATCGCCGGACTTTCCACCCGGCCGATGGAACCTTTCCCAAGCTTGCCCGTTTCAGCCTGCGGCTGGCATTCCGGCCACTAAAAAAGAACACGGAGCGGGGCATGCGATTTGCAGCGGTGCTGAACCGGGACGGCGGCACCTTGCGGACCACCGATCTTTCCGCGCTAACCGACCGCATGCGCCAGACGCTTGAGACGGCTGGTCACTCCATCGATATCGACATCGTCGCCGGCAAGGAGATTGTCGCGGCGCTCGACAAGGTCGCCGCGCGACGCGACATCGACGTCGTGCTGGCCGGTGGCGGCGACGGCACCATTTCGGCCGCCGCGGGGCGGCTGATGAATGGCAAGAAGGCGCTGGCCGTCCTGCCTGCAGGAACCATGAACCTGTTCGCCCGCGGCCTTGGAATTCCGCAGACCATCGATGGCGCGCTGAAGTCCTTTGCCGACGGCGAGATCATGGCGGTCGATATCGCGAGCGCGAATGGCCGGCCGTTCGTGCATCAGTTCTCGATCGGCCTGCACGCCAGGATGGTGAAGCTGCGCGACAATATGGAATTTGCCTCGCGCCTGGGAAAGATCCGCGCTTCGGCCAAGGCCGCTTGGACGACGATCAACAATCCTCCAGCCATGAAGGTGACATTGACGGTCGGCGAAGCCGAAATCGTGACCCGCATCAGCGGCATCGGCATTTCCAACAATCTGTTTGGCGAAGGCCATCTGCCTTATGCCGACAATCCTGCCGGCGGCGTGCTCGGCATCTATGTAACCGTGGCGCGGCAGCGTGGCGAGCTGGTCAGGGCGCTCTTCGACATGGCTCGAGGCAGGTGGCGCGACAGCGATCATGTCGAAACCCATCAGGCCGACAAGGCAATCGTGAAAATCCATACAGGGAGCAAGAAATTCGGCGCCGTCATCGACGGCGAACTGGTCAAGCTAGAGCGTGAAACGACAATCCAGATTCACCCTGGCGCACTGAACGTCTTGGTTCCGGCGCAAGCCGCCCAGGCGAAGGCCGCCTGATGCGATTACGAATGACGAGGAAAACCCTAGCCGCCCGACTGCCCCTCGCCGGCTGGCGCGCTCTGGTCGGCCGGCGCGGTCTGGCCGGTGGGCTGCCCCTGGCTTTCAGGGGTATCTGGATCGATCTTTTGGCCATAAATCTCGGCCGCTCCCCAAGCAATGAAAGCCAGGAGCAACGCGGCGACCAATATGCGCAGGCCGTGCCAACCCCAGCGCCCCTGACGGGCTTTGTTTTCAGGGGCGATCTTGGTCATTGGCGGCGTTCCTGTCGTGCAACCGGGATGGTGGATAAAACCATCGCCGGCGAAACATGGTGGGGTAACGATTGCTTGCTACAAAAGTTCCGGCGCGCGACGGCCGCGCAAGGTGCGCGCCACCGCGGGTGGGGCCTGCAAGCGAGGGGGCTTGGTGGATAGCAAGGTGGCGAAGCAGGCTGGTTTGCCGGTTGAGGTCCGCCGCGCCGTGGCGTCGCCGGAGCGGCTTGCCGTACTGCACGGGCTTGACGCGATCGACACCGACTCCGATCCCGACTTCGATCGCATCACCGGCCTTGCCGCCGCCGTGATGGGGGCGCCGATCGCGCTCGTCACGCTGCTCGACACCGAACGACAGTGGTTCAAATCCTGTGTCGGCTTTAACGAGACCGAAACCGCGACCGACATATCGTTCTGCGCCCATACCATTGCCGCCGGCGACGAGCCGATGGTGGTGCCGGATGCCAGCATCGACCCTCGCTTCTCCCGCAATCCGCTGGTCACCGGCGAACACCATGTCCGCTTTTATGTCGGCGCGCCGATGGTGGTCGCCGGCGCCCGCGTCGGCACGGTGTGCGTACTCGACCGGGAGCCGCATGAATTTCCGTCCGCTGCCGCGCTCGATCATTTGAAATCGCTGGCCAGCCTCGCCGCCAGCCTGTTTACCCTCAAGGACGCCACCCGCAGCGGCGCCATTGCCACGGCTGCTTTGGCGCAGGAGGAAAAGCGCCGAGCCATAGCGCTCGATGCCGCCTCGCTCGCCAGTTGGGCCTGGGATATCCGCACCGACATGATCGAATGCGACGTGCGTTTGTCGGAGCTGTTCAACCTGCCGCGTTCGAACCGGCTGCGGGCGCGCGACATTCTGGCCGCCATCGACCCGCGCGACGTCTACCAGACCGAGACGCGCTTTCGCGATGCCCTGACCGGCAGCGACGACTATTTCGGCGAATACCGGGTCAAAGGCTTCGATCCGCCGCGCTGGATAGTCACCCGCGGCCGCGTCATCGAGCGCGACGGCGAAGGCAAGCCGACGCTGATCTTTGGCGTCAACTACGACATCTCGGAACGCAAGCTCGGCGAGGACCGGCAAAGGCTGCTGCTGCGCGAGCTCAACCATCGGGTCAAGAACACGCTGGCGACGGTGCAGGCGCTGGCGACGCAGACCGTTCGCCACGCTCGCCGCCCAAGCGAATTCCTGGAAGCCTTCGGCGCCAGGCTGCAGGCGCTGGGCGCTGCCCATAACCTGCTGTCGGATCGCGAATGGCGCGGCATCGGTATTCGCGAACTGATGCAGATCGAGGTCAAGCCGTTCGATTCGGCAGAACGGCCGCGCATCGTGATCTCCGGTCCGGATCTGCTGCTTTCGCCCGACCAGGCGGTGGGGCTCGGTTTGATCATGCACGAACTGGCCAGCAACGCGCTGCAATACGGATCGCTGTCGGTTGGCTCGGGGAAGGTCGATGTCGACTGGAAGGCGGCGGGCAAGAAAGGCGCGCGCCGCCTTGTGCTGACCTGGAGCGAAAGCGGTGGGCCGAAAGTCGACCCGCCGGAACGCCAGGGCTTCGGCTCTATCCTGATCCGCCGCAGCCTCGCCAAGGTTTTGTCGAGCGAAGTGACCCACGAATTCCGCAGCGAAGGCGTGTTCGCCGAAATATCGATGCCGCTTGAAGATCTGCCGGCTTAAAGCAAATTTCAGAAGTGCGAAGCGGTTTTCCCGGGAACAGCGTATCAGCGCGACGCGCTTTAGTCGGCTTCGCTGTCTGGATCGCCCGGATCCGGTTTGACGTTCTCGCGGTAGATGGCATAGGCCGCGAGCGCGATCATCGGGCCGAGAATGACGCCCTTCCCGCCTTTCCCCTTGAGCAAGGCCGGCAGCACGGCAAGCGCCGCGGTGATACCGAGCGCCTTCAGGTCGGCATTGCGCCTTCGCGCACGTCGGCGTTCACGCGTTCCAGCCGCAAGTTGATGAATGAGCACGATAAGCCCGGCCAGTACCAGGAAACCAGCGGCGAAGCCAAGACAGGCGGCCATCGAGCCATAACGGTCAGCCGCCCAGATGTAGGCCGCCCCCAGGAGAAACCCGAGGCCGCACAGGGCAGCCACGGCGGCGAGCCCGTAGACGATTGCCGCCGTGCGCGCGCGGCGCATGGCGGCAATGGCTTCACCCGAGGCCAAGGCCGAGATAAGCGGTGCCAGCATGCCCATCTCTGTCGAAATTAGCGCCGGGCAAGAAGCGCAAACAGGAAGCCGACGCCGGCCGCGATCGCCAGTGAAGTTACCGGCTTCTCGCGCACATTGGCCGTGATCTGGGCCTCAAGATCCTTGGCGTTGCCACGCAGGCTGTCGAAGACGGCTTCGCCCTGCGCGCGCAACTGGTCGACGCCTTCGGCAGCAGCGCGCCGCGCCGTGCCGTAACCATGTTCGCCGGTCTTGGCCAATTGCTTGGTCAACTTTTCGATATCCGCCTTCAACTGCCGAATGTCGGCTTCCAGGTCGGCGTTCGTCTGACTTTCGTTGGCGGTTTTTCCTGCGGCAGTTGCCATTCTAAACTCCTTGCGTTTGCTTGGCTTCAAACGCCCGACACACGTCATGGTTCCGAAATCGGAGACCGTATCCATGAAAGGGTGTTTGCAAGTGCGAGTCCAGCCCCAGATGGAGGCCTGCCTGTCAGATCAGCGGCCGACGGCCTTCGCTTAGGCCCTCCCAGCGCGCGAGATCCTTCAGCCCCTCCCCGTCGATCACTTCGCAACCGCCGTCGCGCCAGGCGATCAGCTTGCGATCGATGAGCTTGCGGATCGTCTTGTTGGTGTGGACCAGCGACAGGCCGAGCGTATCGGCGACATGCTGCTGGGTAATCGGGATTTGCACCGGCGCCTTGCCGTTGAGCCCGACTGCCGCCGCGCGGCTGGCGATGAAGGCAATGAGATAGGCGGTGCGCTCGACCGCCGTGCGCCGGCCGACGCTGAGCAGGTTCTCGTCCAGCATGCGCTCCTCGCGCGACGCCAGCCAGGTAATGTCGTAAGCAAGGCCCGGATGGTTGCGGTAGAGCTCGTGCAGGTTTTCACGCTCGAAGACGCACAAAAGCATGGGCGACAGCGCCTCGACCGAGTGCTGCATTTCGCCCATCAGGCTGCCCTGCAGCCCGATAAGATCGCCGGGCATGGAGTAGTTCAGGATCTGGCGCCTGCCGTCCGACAATAGTTTGTAGCGGAAGGCCCAGCCCGAAAGCACGGTGTAGAGATGAGCACTTTGGCTGCCTTCGACCAGCACTGTGGCGCCCTTGTCGACGGACAGTTCGCCCTTCTTGAACATGCTGACATAGGCAAGCTCCTGCTTCTCGAATTCCCGGAACACCGGCAATGGCCGAAGCGGGCATATCTCGCATGGGTACTGACGGCTGGAAAACGAGCGACCATTCTGGCCCGACATTTCGATCCCTCTTTCGAAAGTCTCTTGCCAGAGACTGAGTGCTACGCCTTTGCAAGGCCGCGGTTCCGCTGCCGATGGCATGTCTTTTTTAAATGACAGGATGGCAAATAGCGATCATGACTCGCTACACTCCATTGAGGCGAATTCGAAGCTCGCTTGTGGAGTAGAGTCGGTGGGCGAACTTTTCGGATTAAGGCCTGACCGATCCCCCCAAGGTCCGCGATGCGGTTGACTGGAGTCACTGTACCCGATGCTGCAAGAATTGAGGAGAGATTGCCAAGTGCCGCCATTGCTTGAGGGATTGCGAATTCTTGTCTTGGAGGATGAATTCCTGATCGCCATGGATGTCGAGCAGCTTTGCCGCGACCATGGCGCGAGCGACGTAGTGATTGCCCGCGCTCTGGCCGAGATCGATGAGCAGAAGGTCGTTGGCGAGTTCGACGCCGCTATCGTGGACCTCATGCTAGGCGGAACGTCCACACTCGATTTCGCCGCGCGGCTGCGCCAATCGGGCCTGCCGTTTGTCTTTGCCTCCGGCTATTCGGACCCCGATGAGATCAAAGGGTCTTTTCCCGGCATCCGCCTGGTCACCAAGCCTTATTCGGGGACCGATCTCGTCGAGGCTCTGGCGGCGGCCTGCGGCCGCGCGCCAGTCTGAGATATCTTCGATGCGTATGTGTAGAGAGCCCGGCGAAAACGGGGCCTCCGCTGTCAGGCAGCGTTTGAACCCGTCACCTGGGACGAGATCGCGTCCGGCCCGTATTCGTCTTCACCGGAGATTTTGAGGATCTCCTGCAACCGCGTGCGGGCCCGGCTGACCCGGCTTTTGATCGTTCCGACCGCACAGCCGCAGATTTCGGCGGCCTCTTCATAGGAAAAGCCTGAAGCGCCGATGAGGATGATGGCTTCGCGCTGGTCCTCGGGGAGTTGCTCGAGCGCGCCGCGGAAATCCTTGAGGTCAAGCTGGCCGTGCTGAGCCGGATGAACGGCAAGCCTGGCCGTCATGATGCCGTCGCTGTCCTGCACCTCGCGGCCGCGCTTGCGCATCTGGGAATAGAACTCGTTGCGCAGGATGGTGAACAGCCATGCCTTGAGATTGGTGCCGGGCTGAAAGCTCTCATGCTTGTCCCAAGCCTTGACCAGCGTCTCCTGCACCAGATCGTCGGCTTTGTCGGCATTCTGCGTCAGCGACACGGCAAAGGCCCGCAGGCTCGGGATCGAGCCGAGCAGGTCGGTCTTGAACCCTTGTGAGACAGCTGCCATGCCTCAGTCCTTCTTCTGTGCAGGTTCGGCCTTTTCCAGTTGGCTGAGCAACTGGGCAAAGCGATCCGGCACATTGTCCGAGACCAGCTCGTCATAATATTGTTTGAGTTTGCGGCCGATTTCCGAATTCGCCCCGAGCGGGTCGCCGGAATTGGCCCGGCGCCTGTCAGCGGCGCCAGCCAGCGTTTCTTTATTCATGTCCTTCATTTCGCCCTTAAATCCAGCGCCCCGAGCCGCCCCATTACACAACGCAAAGCGGCCCCCTCGTCTGGTTGCCCATCGCACCACAAACGTCGCCCGTACGGTTTCGTTCCACAAGTCTCGGAACTTTTTCGCAAAACCCGCGTTTGGGTGTTGGGGCTTGCAATCAGCTTGACCTGCAATCTATGCAATCACGTCATCTGAGGGAGACGTCTACCATGAGCCTTTCCGCAACCATCGCTCCGCACCTGCCGTTCCTGCGCCGCTTTTCACGCGCCGTATCCGGATCGCAGGAGAGTGGCGATGCGCTGGTCGCCGCGATGCTCGAAGCCATCATCGCCGACGTCGACATCTTCCCGCAAGCGTCAAGCGACCGCATCGCGCTCTACAAGGTATTCGCCAAACTGTTCACCTCCATTGCCATCCGCGTTCCGCAGGAGCAGGCACAATCGGCATGGGAGCAGCGCGCCGCCGCCAATCTGAACGCCATTGCGCCACGGCCACGCCAGGCTTTCCTGCTGGTCGCGGTCGAAGGCTTCGGTGAAGAGGAGGCAGCTGAAATTCTCGATGTCGACGCCAAGGAATTCTCCGAACTGCTTGCCCAGGCGAGCAATGAGATCTCTCGCCAGGTGGCGACCGATGTGCTGATCATCGAGGACGAGCCGCTGATCGCCATGGACATCGAGGAAATGGTCGAGAGCCTCGGCCACCACGTGGTCGGAACCGCGCGCACCCATACCGAGGCGGTGGCGATGTTCGGCAAGACAAGGCCGAAGATGGTGCTGGCTGACATTCAGCTTGCCGATGGCAGCTCGGGTATCGATGCGGTCAACGAAATCCTGTCGTCGACTTCGGTGCCGGTAATCTTCATCACCGCCTTCCCCGAACGTCTGCTGACCGGCGAGCGGCCTGAACCGGCCTTCCTCGTCACCAAGCCGTTCAATCCCGACATGGTAAAGGCGCTGATCAGCCAAGCGCTGTTCTTCGACCGGCAGGCCAAGGCCGCCGCGTGAAGTAGGGCCTTCAATCTCCAACTTTTCGCCGCCTCGCAGCGTTGCCGGCACTGGCGATCGCCAAACCGGCGATCGGCGGCTGCCCGTCGCTCCGTATGGGACGCACGCGCGCGAATCAATTCGCATCCGGGCCTCTTCCAAAGACCTTCTTTTTCGGCAAATGGTGGAACAAACAGCAATCACTCACGTTTTTGATCCAGTATCGGAAGGAGACAGATCATGCTCTACTGGGCGCTCGTATTTCTCGTCGTGGCGATCATCGCCGGCGCGCTTGGTTTCGGCGGCATCGCCGGTACCTCGGCCGGTATCGCGCAAATATTGTTCTTCATCTTTCTCGCCTTCCTCGTCATCTCGCTTCTGGCCGGCCTGTTCAGACGGGCATCGTAGGAGCGGGCGAACACTGGAAGCCGCACCCCTCAAACGGTTTCCAGCCACCGCCGGGCGATGTCCTCCAACGGGACATCGTCCGGCGGACCTTTTCTGGGGACCTACTCAGGAACTGAGTCCAAGTGAATCGTTCGGTCCTGATCAGGTGGACAGGTGATTGATGCGTTCCATTGGCGGAGGCGAGAGCGGACAGGGCGACGAGGTGATCGCACTGCACCCGGCTGAAAGCGGAATGCAGCTTGGCCGGGCCTTGCTTCACGCTCTGCACAATGCCGGCATTTCTGTCCTCTATCAGGATCGTGAATTGAAGACTGTATGGGCCCGCAACATGCGTGCGCCGTGGGTCTCCGACACAGCCGACAGCAACGGCGCGTTGCCACCGGCGCAAGCTGAGCAAATCGCCGCCGCCAAAAGCAATGTGATCGCTTCCGGCAATCCGGAACGCCTTGAACTGAGTGTTCCCACCGGTGATGGCATGCGCTGGTTCCAGGTATGGGTCGATGCCGATCGGGGCAATCGCGGCGACGTGCAGGGCGTCGTCACCACGATGGTGGAAACCACCGAGCAGAAACGCCGCGAACAGACGCTGAAGACGCTGTTGCGCGAAGTCAGCCACCGCTCCAAGAACCTGTTGGCCATCATCCAGAGTATTGCCACCCAGACCGGCCGCTATTCCGAGACACCCGACGATTTCCTGAAGCGCTTTCGCGGCCGCCTGCAGTCACTGGCTTCCTCCCAGGATCTGGTAACGTCGTCGAACTGGCGGGGTGCAGCACTTCGCGAGCTTATCCGCGGCCAGGTCGTTCGCTACGGCGCCGATCCCGCGCAGAGCCTGCGCTTCAATGGCGTCAACCCCTACCTCAATCCCAACGCGGCCATTCATATTGGACTGGCAATGCACGAACTCGCCGTCAATTCATTCAGCTACGGCGCCCTGGCGCGGCCGGACGGCTTTGTCGAGGTAACCGCCGATCTGTCGAACGTCGCAGAGGCCGCAGACAAGCCGGCTTTGTCGCTGACCTGGGTCGAGGCCATTGTCGCCAATGATAACAGGCGCACCGAGAAACGCTTCGGCAGCGTTGCCCTCGAACGTGTCGTGCCGGCATCGCTGAACGGCACGGCGACGCTGGAGATCACCAGTGACCGCCTCGAATATCGCCTCGTCGTTCCGCACGGCAATTTCGAAACCGAATGAGCGGCGGGATTCCTTAACCGGCTGTTCACCATAAAATCCGATGCTGTGGTTCCCAGAGATTGCTGGATCTTGACCGATTCAACCGATGTTTCGGCCGCAGCCTGCAACGCGAGTATGGGAGGAATGATCATGACGGTTGCCGATATGAACAGGCTGGAGCAGGCCGCCCGGGTGTCGATGAGCGGCTTTCAGGATCCTGACGCTTCAGCCTCGCCTTTGCAGCACGCCTGGCATCCCTTGCTTCGCGTCGCCGCTGTCGCGCTCGTCGCCGCTGTTGTGCTGATCGTGGCGTCGCAATGGGTCTGAGCCAGATGCTCAGGTTCACGCTGCTCCCAAGCAGCCTGGCTCAGAAACTGTCCAGCTCGTAGCCGACCAATTATTAACGCCCTTTCGGCACAGGAACTTTGACGGCTGTGGACCGTTCTTATGGCGAGAGGACGTGTCGCCGTGGAACACATCGCCGCTTTGCTTTTGGTAATTGGCTGTTCGAACAACATGACCGAATGCCGTGAACTGCCGGTGCCGGTCAGTGTTTTCGAAACCGCCGAAGCATGCACGGCAGAACGTCCATTCGCTGCCGGCGACGTGCAGGGTCAGGCCGAGCACGTCGTTGCCAAATGTCTTACGGTCGACCCCGCGCTGGAAGATGATTACGACCAGATCGTCTGGAACGTGCGCCCGGACGGCACCCTCGACGCGTCTTTGCAGATTTCCAGTGTCGTGGTCGCGTCGAACGCCACGCGCCGCGAAAAAGACTCTCTTAGCCAACAATAAGATCGAGCGGGCAAAGGCTGCTGTTTCGTGCTAAATAGCGGCTGGAGCTTACTAAAGTGAGGACAAAAGTGAGGAGAGATTCTATGCGGAAATTGATTATTGCCATGGTTGCGGTGGTCGCCGTCAGCGGCTGCAGCACGACCGAGCAGGATGTCGGTGTCGGCGCCGGTGTCGGTGCTTTGGCCGGCGGACTGATCGGCGGCGGCAAGGGTGCGCTGATCGGCGCAGCCGTTGGCGCCGGTTCCGGCCTGCTGGTGCGCAACCTGCGCAACGGCTATTGCCAGTATCGCGACAATCGCGGCCGGCTCTACACCGCTCGCTGCTGATTCGCTTCAAAAGCGTCAGACAATCGCGACGGAGACCGGTCAGCCGGTCTCCGTTTGTTTGCCTGCATGAGGCGGCGGGATCCTGATTTCCACCGTAAGCCCATCGACGCGAAAATCTCGGGCAATCGTGCCGCGCAATTCCTGCGTGACATTGAGGTCGATCAGCTTGGTGCCGAAGCCGGTCTTCGCCGGCGCTTCGAGTTCCTTCTGCCCGGCCTCGCGCCAGTTCAGAACCAGCATCCGCTCAGACCCGCGCCCCTCGAACGACCAGTTGACCTTCAGCGCACCCACGGAATTGCCGGCCTCGCCATATTTCAGCGCATTCGTCGCCAGCTCGTGAAAGGTCAGGCCAAGCGCCTGCGTCGTCCTCTCGTCGAGAAGCACCTGAGGCCCTGACAATATCCCTTCCGGAAGCTCCTTGCCGAACACCTGGCCGAGCTCGATGCGCAGCAGGTCGCCAAGATCGGCCTTCTGCCAGCGCGAACGCGTCAGCATATCCTGGGAAGCCGCCATTGCCTGGAGGCGGGCCGAGAAGGAAGTTGAGAACTCCTGCACGTCGGTTGCTTGCGCCGCCGTCTGGCGCGCAATCGCCAGCACCCGCGTGATCGAATTCTTGATTCGATGCTTCATCTCCTGCAGCATCAAATCCTTTTCGAGCAGGCTTTTTTCCGTCGTTTCATGCAGCAGCGACTTGGCGTCGTAGGCGCGCTCCTGGTAGCGGGCCACCAACGCTATGGCGCCGGCCAGAAGCAGGCCGAACAGCCCGAGCATGACCGGAATGGCGCGCGAGGACGGTTGCGAAAATGCACTTGTCGGCCGAAACAGCACCGTCCACGGCCGACCGGCGACGATGATCTTGCGCGTCACCAACAGCCTGTCGCCAAAGCTCGCAACCGGCGGCGTTTCCGACTGGAACAGAAGATTGTCGGCGTCGGCCGTGCCGTCATAGACCGCGGTGTTGACCGGCAGCAAAGGCGTGCGGCTGAGCGCGGTCTGGAACAGGTCGCGGGCGCGGAAGGCCGCGTAGAGAAGGCCTGATGTCGATGATCTGGACGCGTTGATACCATCCGGCGCGGTTTCGACATTGAGCCTGACGAAGACCAGGAAACCGGTAAAGGTCTGCGCCGCGCCCGTGTCCTGGCCGAGTTGGACCAGACCGCTTGCGTGCTGTGCGTCATCGGCCAGCGCTTTTTCGATCGCCTCGCGCCGCACCGGCTCGGTGAACATGTCGTAGCCGATGGTGGATTCGTTGGCAGGGTCGAGCGGCTCGAACAGCACGACGGGCGTGCGCCACGGCTGTGTCGTGTCCGGATAGACCGTGTGGGCGGCGCCGCGGTCGCGCAACATGTCGCGCTCGACCGCCGCTTCGTCACCGGTCTTGGCCAGCCTGAGATAGCCGATGCCGCGCAGGCCAGCGAAATTGTTATCGACATTGAGGGCGCTGAAGAAGGCCTTGAATTCGCTACCTGAAATCTCGCCATTGCGGGCGTCGAACAGCGCCTGCGTCGAGCGCAGCAGTGACAGATGCAGATCGATACGGCTTTCGATGCGGTTGAGCGCGTCGTCGGCCGTCGCCTCGAACTTGATGCGCGCCGCTTCCTGGGTGGCGAAATAGGCGAAGCCCGCCATCGTAAGGCTGATCAGTGCAACGGCAATGAAGGCAAGGATCGGGAAAAACTTCTTCAACGCAGGCCCATGGACGGTTCGGGAACCTTTATGGGCAACTCGCCGCGGCAAGACAATGGCGCGGCCAAGCCATAATGACGGCTGGCATATCACGTATATTTAGCCGGCTTATCGGTCGAACATCGGTGAAGATGAGAGCCGATGATATCGTGGTCTCAGGCCGCGATCTTCAGCGCACCCGGACCGGGAATGGCGCCGGGCGGGCACTTTCCCAGGATGATCATGCCGAGCACTTCGTCCTGGGTCACATCGGTGGTGCGCGCGGTGCCGACGACCTGGCCGTTCTTCATTACGCAGACTCGGTCGGCAAGCTCGAACACGTCGTGAATGTCGTGGCTGATCAGGAAAATGCCGATGCCGTCGGCCTTGAGCTGCTTGACCAGTTCGCCGACCTGCGCCGTCTCCTGCGCCCCAAGCGCGGCCGTCGGTTCGTCCATGATCAGGATGCGGGCGTTGAACAGGATGGCGCGTGCGATCGCCACCGACTGGCGCTGGCCGCCCGATAGCTTGATCACGGGCTCCTTGAAGCGCTGGAAGCGCGGATTGAGCCGGCCCATCACCTTGCGCGCCTCGGCCTCCATGGCGACATCGTCGAGTGTCCCCCACGCGGTCATCAGTTCGCGGCCGAGGAAGAGGTTGGCGGCAGCGTCGACATTGTCGGCCAGCGCAAGCGTCTGGTAGATCGTTTCGATGCCGTATTTCTTGGCGTCGCGCGGATTGGAGATCGAGGCCTCCTGGCCGTTGACCAAGATCTGGCCGGCATCGCGCTTGTGGGCGCCCGACAGGATCTTGATCAGCGTCGACTTACCGGCGCCGTTGTGGCCAAGCAGCGCCACCACTTCGCCCGGGAAAAGATCGATGGACGCATCGTCGACGGCGCGAATGCCACCGAACGCGATCGAGATGTTGCGCATGTCGATCAGTGGCGTACCGGTGGGAGCAGTTTTTTCCATAATCGTTCCTCCCTAGACGCGCTTGCGGTAGACGGTGTCGAGCCAGACGGCGATGACCAGGACAGCGCCAACGACAATGCTCTGCAGCGGCGAGTCGATGCCGAGCAGCACCATGCCGGATTGCAGCGACTGCATCAGAAGCGCGCCGAGCATGGCGCCCATCACCGTTCCGGCGCCGCCCGCGAGCGACGTGCCGCCGATGACAGCGGCCGCGATCACCAAAAGCTCGTCCAGTGTGCCCAGCGCATTGGTTGACGCATTGAGACGGGCCGACGAGATCGCCGCGCTGATTGCAGCCAGCACACCCATGATCATGAACACCTTCATGGTCACCCAGCGCGTGTTGATGCCGGCGAGTTCCGCTGCCTCCGGATTGCCCCCGATGGCGAAGACATAGCGGCCGAAACGCGTGCGCTTGGTGATGAACGTCATGATGATGCCGACAATCACCGCCATCAGCACCGGTATGGCGATGCCATGCGCGATGAACAGCCCGCCTTCGGGAACGGTGATGCCGTTCTGCTGTGCGTACTGGCGCACGATGCCGATCGGCCATGGATAGGAATTGGCGATCCACACGGCGCCGAGGATGGCCGCGCAAGCGACCACGCCAAGCAATGTCTCGGCCCAGACGGGGCGCAGTGGAAAGCTGAAGCGCTTGCGCTGCGAGCGACCGTTGAGCAGCGCGAAGGCGACCGCCGCGCAGGCGACGATGCCGACGATCCAGCTGGCAGCGGCGCCAATCGAGCCGCGTGGTCCGCCGCCCATCAGCTGGAAGGTGGCGTCGAGTGGCGCGACCGTGCGCCCGCTGGTGATGAGCCATGCCATGCCACGCCAGACCAGCAGGCCACCAAGCGTCACGATGAAGGCCGGAACCTGCATATAGGCGATGATGAAGCCCTGGAACGCGCCGATCAGCAGACCAAGCACCACGCCGGCGGCAAGCGCGACGACCCAGAGCCAGGGGTTTCCAAGCTGGAAGCCGATGACGCGAATGAGGAATTCGGCCTGTGCCACGCCCATGATCATGCCGATCACGCCTTCGACGGAGCCCACCGAAAGGTCGATGTTGCGCATGACGATGACCAGTACCATGCCGGTCGCCATGATCGCGACCGAGGACGTCTGCACCGACAGGTTCCAAAGATTGCGCGGCGTCAGGAAAAGCCCACCCGACAGGATATGTATGCCGACCCAGACGACCAGCAGCGCGCCGACCATGCCGAGCATGCGCGTGTCGAGCTCGGTCGCTTTCAGGAACCGGGCGACCGCGCCGAGTTCAGACGCTCGTGCCGTATCGGCCTGCGGATTTGAGGTCGTGTCGGTCATGATGTCCTCCAGCGGCTTGCCGTCTGGCGCGGATGCCGGACCACAGCCTAGAAGTTTGCCGCCGATGGCGGAAACACACAATTCTCGTAGAGAAAACGCCGCCGCATTACACCCCCGGGGCCGCAATTATTGAAATACAGTCCAAGACTTTGAACCCGCCCCGCCGCCCGCCGCGCCGCCCCGGCAAAAATAGTGCTAAATTATACACACCGCCGAGATAACGA